>CALAAN010000092.1 GCA_937884915.1 uncultured Oscillibacter sp. | reverse complement strand
CATACGAGATCTGATCGTGACTGGAGTTCAGACGTGTGCTCTTCCGATCTCGTGGACAAAAACACCTCTCAGTTTGTTTGTGTGCGAGCGCAGCGAGTGCGCAAAACAAACTGCAAACCCTCTCAAAAACGACGCTGTCGTTTTTGAAGCAAATTTTGTTGCTCTACCCAAAAGCCCATCGACTTGCGTGAGATGGGCGGGGTCAAGTCGGCAGAGCAATGGCGGGAGTTGCCGCTAACTAAGCCGACCAATAACCTTTACAGGAGGATCATACATGAAAGCAATCATCGGCAGAAAAGTTGGCATGTCTCAGATCTTCGACGAAAAGGGCCATGTGATTCCGGTCACCGTGATCGAGGCCGGTCCCTGCGTGGTCACTCAGAAGAAGACCAGCGAGAAAGACGGTTATGAGGCTGTCCAGCTTGGCTACGAGGACATTCGCGAAGCGAAGCTCTCCAAGCCCGAACTCGGCCATCTGAACAAGGCCGGCGTTTCCCCCAAGAAGTACCTGCGTGAGTTTGACCTTGACAACGCTTCTGAGCTCGAGCTCGGCGCCATCATCAAGGCAGACACCTTCAAGTCCGGCGACTTCGTTGACGTCACCGGTACGAGCAAGGGTCACGGCTACACCGGCGTCATCAAGCGCTGGAATGCCAGCCGCGGTCGTATGACCCACGGCGGCGGCCCTGTCCACCGTCACGCCGGTTCCATGGGTTCCACCACCGACCCCAGCCGTATCTTCAAGGGCAAGATTGGCCCCGGCCAGTACGGTGTGGAGACTGTCACCATCCAGAACCTTGAGGTCGTCAAGGTCGACCCCGAGCTCAACATGCTCGTCGTCCGCGGCGCGGTTCCCGGTCCCAAGGGCAGCCTCGTCACCGTGAAGACCACCGTCAAGGTCCACAAGATCAAGCAGGCTGGTGCCGACATCAGCAAGAACCCGCAGAAGGCTTCCGGCCGCAACCCGCAGAAGGCTTCCGCCAGAAATATGTAAGGAAAGGAGTGCTTGATAAATGTCTACGATTAAAGTTGTCAGCATGACCGGCGCTGAAGTCGGTTCTGTCGAGCTGAACGACGCGATCTTCGGCATCGAGCCGAACATGAGCGTTGTTCATGAAGTCGTCAAAAATCATCTCGCCAACTGCCGTCAGGGCACGCAGAGCGCTCTGACCCGCGCTGAGGTTTCCGGCGGCGGCAGAAAGCCGTGGCGCCAGAAGGGCACCGGCCGCGCCCGTCAGGGCAGCACCCGCTCCCCTCAGTGGACGCACGGCGGTATCGTGTTTGCCCCCAAGCCCCGCAGCTACAGCTATGTGCTGAATAAGAAGGTCAAGCGTCTGGCTCTCAAGAGCGTGCTGTCCGCCAAGGCGGCCCAGGGCGAGATCGTCGTTGTCGACAAGATCGCGCTCGACGCTATCAAGACCAAGGACTTCCGCAATTTCCTCGCCGCCGTCAAGGCTGACGGCAAGGCCGCTGTCATCACTCCCGAGGTCAACGAGGTCGTCGTTAAGAGCGCCCGCAACCTGCCCGGTGTCACCACCGCGCCCGCAAAGCTCATCAACGTCTACGATCTGCTCAACGCCAAGACCCTCGTGATCGACAAGGAAGCCCTCGCAGTCATCGAGGAGGTGTTCGCATAATGGCAAACGTTTACGACATCATTATTCGTCCCATCATCACCGAACGTTCCATGGTCGACGTTGCGAACAAGAAGTACGTGTTCGAAGTCGCCAAGGATGCCGGTAAGGTGGAGATCAAGAACGCTGTTGAGACCGCTTTCGGCGTTAAGGTCGCCAAGGTCAACACGCTCAACGTCAGCGGCAAGGCCAAGCGCCTCGGCGCCGGCCGCCTGGGCAAGACCCGCAGCTGGAAGAAGGCCTATGTGCAGCTCGCTGAAGATTCCAAGACCATCGAGCTGTTCGAGGGCATGGTGTAAGGAGGATATGAGAAATGGCTATTAAGACGTTTAAGCCCACTACCCCCTCCCGCCGTCACATGACAGTGTCCGCCTTCGAGGGGATCGACAAGAAGGCCAAGCCCGAGCGCAGCTTGGTCGAGTCTCAGAAGAAGCATGCCGGCCGCAACAGCTACGGCCGCATCACCGTCCGCCATCACGGCGGCGGCAACAAGCAGAAGTACCGCATCATCGACTTCAAGCGCGACAAGATGGACGTCCCCGCGACGGTCCTGCGCCTGGAGTATGACCCCAACCGCAGCGCGTTCATCGCTCTCGTCCAGTACGAGGACGGCGAGAAGCGCTACATCATCGCTCCTGTCGGCCTGAAGGCCGGCGACAAGATCATCTCTTCCGCCGCCGCCGACATCAAGCCCGGCAACTGCCTGCCCATCGCCAACATCCCTGTCGGTACCGTCATCCACAACATTGAGATGCACCCCGGCAAGGGCGCTCAGCTTGTCCGCTCCGCCGGTACTGCTGCTCAGCTGATGGCGAAGGAGAACGGCGACGCTCAGATCCGTATGCCCTCCGGCGAAGTGCGCATCGTCCGCACGAACTGCATGGCCGTCATCGGCCAGGTCGGCAACATCGATCACGAGAACGTTCACATCGGTAAGGCCGGCCGCAAGCGCCACATGGGCGTCCGTCCGACCGTCCGCGGTTCCGTCATGAACCCGAACGACCACCCCCACGGCGGTGGTGAAGGTAAGAGCCCTGTCGGTCACCCCGGTCCCATGACCCCGTGGGGCAAGCCGGCTATGGGTTACAAGACCCGTTTGAAGAAGAACCCGACGAACAAGTTCATCGTCAAGCGTCGTAACGATAAGTAAAAGGAGGCAATGTAAAAATGAGCAGAAGCATTAAAAAAGGCCCGTTTGTTGCCCCTGAGCTGATCAAGCGAGTCGAAGAGATGAACAAGACCGGTGAGAAGAAGGTCCTG
Organism: uncultured Oscillibacter sp.; assembly: GCA_937884915.1. Taxonomy (GTDB): domain Bacteria; phylum Bacillota; class Clostridia; order Oscillospirales; family Oscillospiraceae; genus Hominicoprocola. The sequence continues at coordinate 13,237 of CALAAN010000092.1, read as the reverse complement.
AAGACCTGGAGCCGCAGCTCCACCATCTTCCCCTCCTTCGTCGGTCATACGATCGCCGTCCACGACGGTCGCAAGCATGTTCCCGTTTATATTCAGGAAGATATGGTCGGCCACAAGCTGGGCGAGTTCGCTCCCACCCGTACGTTCCGCGGCCATACCAAGACGAAATAAGGAAGGAGAATGCAGAACATGGAAGCTAAAGCATATCTGAGATATGTCCGCATCTCTCCCCGCAAGGTCCAGATCGTCTGCGACCTGATCCGCGGTAAGGACATCAACACTGCCATGGCGCTCCTGATGCAGACCCCCAAGGCTGCGTCCGAGCCCCTGGTCAAGCTCTTAAAGAGCGCTGTCGCCAACGCCGAGAACAACTTCAGCATGGATACCTCCAAGCTGTACGTGTCCGAGGTCTACGCGACTTCCGGCCCGATCCTCAAGCGCATGATCCCCGCCAGCAAGGGCCGCGGCTACCGCATCAACAAGAGAACCTCTCACGTGACGCTCGCCGTCGCTGAGAGAGACTAAAGGGAGGAGACAGTTTCATGGGACAGAAAGTTAATCCCCACGGCATGCGCGTCGGCGTCATCAAAGACTGGGACTCCCGCTGGTATGCCAGAGACGAGAAGGTCGGCGACCTGATCGTTGAAGATCACAAGATCCGCAAGTTCGTCAAGAAGAGCCTGTACGGTGCAGGCGTGCCCAAGATCGAGATCGAGCGCAGCAACGATGTTGTGACGCTGTTCGTTCATTGCGCCCGCCCCGGCATGGTCATCGGCAAGGACGGTGCGGAGGTCGAGAAGCTGCGTCTCGCGGTTGAGGCTCTGATCGGCAAGAAGGTCAAGCTCAACATCGTCGAGGTCCGCAATCCCGACATGAACGCTCAGCTCGTCGCTGAGAACATCGCCCAGCAGCTCGAGAAGCGCATCTCTCACCGCCGCGCGATGAAGAACGCCATGGGCCGCGCCATGCGCGCCGGCGCCAAGGGCATCAAGTGCTGCTGCTCCGGTCGTCTCGGCGGCCGCGAGATCGCTGGCGTTGAGCACTATCACGAGGGCACCATCCCCCTGCAGACCATCCGCGCCGACATCGAGTACGGCTTTGCCGAGGCTGCGACCACGTTCGGCCGCATCGGCGTGAAGGTTTGGATCTACAAGGGCGAGGTTCTGACCCAGACCCTGCGTACCACCCCGCGTACGCTCGATACCACCAAGCCGTATGAGGAGCGCCGCGAGCGTCGTCCTCGCCGTGACGGTGACCGCCGTCCCCGCCGTGATGGCCAGGGCGGTTATCAGCGCCGTGAGGGCGGCTTCAACCGCAACGGCAACCGTCCCCAGGGCGATCGTCCGCAGGGCGGCTATCGCAAGCCGGCTGAGAATAAGGAAGGAGGCGCTCAGTAATGCTTCTGCCGAAGAGAGTCAAATATCGTCGCGTTCAGCGCGGTCGTATGACCGGCAAGGCGACCCGCGGCAACACCATTACTTATGGTGAGTACGGCCTCCAGGCCACTGAGCCCGCGTGGATCACCAGCAACCAGATCGAGGCGGCTCGTGTTGCCATGACCCGTTACACCAAGCGTGGCGGTCAGGTCTGGATCAAGATTTTCCCCGATAAGCCCGTTACCAAGCAGCCTGCCGAGACCCGTATGGGTTCCGGTAAGGGCTCTCCGGAGTATTGGGTAGCAGTTGTCAAGCCCGGCCGTATCATGTTTGAGATCGCCGGTGTTTCCGAAGAAGTCGCGCGTGAGGCGCTCCGTCTGGCCAGCCACAAGCTGCCCATCAAGACGAAGATCGTCAAGCGCGAGGCCGAGACCCAGGAAGTAGGTGAATGAGATGAAGGCAAGTGAAGTTCGTGCCATGAGCGTTGCTGAGCTGAACACCAAGCTCGACGCCCTGAAGAAAGATCTGTTTATGCTGCGCATGCAGCACGCGACGAATCAGCTGGATAACCCCCAGAAGCTCGTCCAGACCAAGCGTGATATTGCCCGAGTCAAAACCATGATCCGTGAGAAGGAGGAGAAGTAAGATGGAAGAGAAGAGAATTTCCTCCCGTAAGGTCCGCGTTGGTAAGGTCGTTTCCGACAAGATGGACAAGACCGTCGTCGTTGCGATCGCTGACCGCGTGGCGCATCCCCTGTACAAGAAGATCGTCGGCCGCACCTACAAGCTGAAGGCTCACGATGAAAACAATACGTGCGGTATCGGTGATACCGTCAAGGTGATGGAGACCCGCCCCCTGTCCAAGGACAAGCGTTGGCGCGTGGTCGAGATCGTCGAAAAAGCTAAGTAAGGAGGTACCGGAACAATGATTCAGCAGGAAAGTTTTCTGAAGGTCGCCGATAACACCGGTGCCAAGGAAATCAAGTGCATCCGCGTTCTCGGTGGCTCCGGCCGCAAGTACGGCAACATCGGCGATATCATCGTCGCGTCCGTGCGTAAGGCTGCCCCCGGCGGTCAGGTCAAGAAGGGCGAGGTCGTCAAGGCCGTTATCGTCCGCTCTGCCAAGGGCGTCCGCCGCGAAGACGGCACCTATGTCCGCTTCGACGAGAATGCTGCGGTCCTGATCAAGGACGACAAGAACCCCAGCGGCACCCGTATCTTTGGGCCCGTCGCTCGCGAGCTGCGTGAGAAGGACTTCCTCAAGATCCTCTCCCTGGCTCCGGAAGTTGTCTAAGGAGGGCTTGAAGAATGGCTATGAATGTGAAGAAGGGCGATACCGTTATCGTCCTGTCCGGCAAGGACAAGGGCAAGCAGGGCAAGGTGCTCGGCACCGTCCCCAGCGAAGCCAAGGTCGTCGTGGAGGGCATCAACATGGTGACCTGCCACGTCAAGCCCCGCAAGCAGGGCGAGACCGGCGGCATTGTGCAGCGTGAGGCTGCCATGTACGCCTCCAAGGTGCAGGTCGTGTGCCCCAAGTGCAACAAGGGCACCCGCATCGCGCACAAGATCGAAAATGGCAAGAAGTCCCGCGTGTGCAAGCACTGCGGCGCCGAGCTTTAAGAAAGGAGAGTAGTTCACAATGGCAAGACTGAAAGAACAGTATAAGGCAGAAGTGGCACCCGCTCTCTACAAGAAGTTCGGTTACAAGTCCACCATGCAGATCCCCAAGATCGACAAGGTCGTCGTGAACGTCGGCTGCGGCGAGGCCAAGGAGAATGCCAAGGTCCTCGAAGCGGTCGTGCGCGACCTGACCACCATCACCGGCCAGAAGGCCGTCGTCACCAAGGCGAAGAAGTCCATCGCAAACTTCAAGCTGCGTGAGGATATGCCCATCGGCGCGAAGGTCACCCTCCGCGGCGACAAGATGTGGGAGTTCCTCGATCGTCTCTTCAATGTTGCGCTTCCCCGTGTCCGCGACTTCCGCGGCATCAGCGCCAACGCTTTCGACGGCCGCGGCAACTATGCCCTGGGCATCAAGGAGCAGCTGATCTTCCCCGAGATCGAGTACGATAAGATCGACAAGATCCGCGGCATGGACGTCGTCATCTGCACCACCGCCCAGACCGACGAAGAAGCCCGCGAGCTGCTGACCCTGGTCGGCGCTCCCTTTGAACGCTAAGTAGGAGGATATCGAAAATGGCTAAGAAATCTATGATTCTCAAGCAGCAGGCTCCTGCTAAGTTCTCCACCCGCCGCTACAACCGTTGCAAGATCTGCGGCCGCCCCCACGCCTACCTGCGTGACTATGGCGTCTGCCGTATCTGCTTCCGCGAGCTGGCGTACAAGGGCGAGATCCCCGGCGTTCGCAAGGCTTCCTTCTGATCTTTTTCCGTTATACTTCGTTGAAGCTCCTTGGCGTACACAAAGTACGCCGGCGTCGCTTCGCCTCGTCTAACGAAAAAATCTCAAGAAGGACCGGCGGTTGAAATGCTTTTCGACCGCACGACACCTCGGAGTTTGAGACTCCGAAACAAACTCATAACCACGAACGTTGCGATATGGACGTTCTGGCGATAAAGGATCGCGAAAGGTCAGTGTCAATTACGCGTGTTCACACGCGTGTGGGCACGCTCCAAATTGGCACTGATACCTCGTGACCTAAACGGTCCATGACCGTAACTCTAAATCAGGAGGATTTACACTATGCATATCACTGACCCCATTGCGGATATGCTCACCCGCATCCGCAACGCAAACAGTGCCCGTCATGACACTGTGGATGTCCCCGCTTCCAACATGAAGAAGAGCATCGCTCAGATCCTGCTGGACGAGGGCTACATCAAGAGCTATCAGATCGTTGACGATGGTACCCAGGGCACGATCCACATCACCCTGAAGTACAATGGCAAGGACAAGGTCATCACCGGCCTTCGCCGTGTCAGCAAGCCCGGTCTCCGCGTTTACGTCGGCGCAGACGAACTGCCCCGCGTGCTCCGTGGCCTCGGTATTGCCATCGTCTCCACCTCCAAGGGCGTTATGACCGACAAGGCTGCTCGCGCGGCTCACATCGGCGGCGAAGTCCTTGCTTTCGTGTGGTAAGGAGGGTATAGAACAATGAGTAGAATTGGTAAAATGCCCGTTGCCATCCCCGCCGGTGTCGAAGTCACCGTTGCGGACGGCAACCTTGTCACCGTCAAGGGCCCCAAGGGTACCCTGACCCAGCAGCTCCAGCCGAGCATGACCATCAAGCAGGAAGGCGCTGAGCTTCTCGTTTCCCGTCCCGACGACGGCAAGGAGAACCGCGCTCTGCACGGCCTGACCCGCGCTCTGCTGCACAACATGGTCGTCGGCGTCACCGATGGCTACAAGAAGACGCTCGAAGTCAACGGCGTTGGCTATCGTGCCGCCAAGGAGGGCAACAAGCTCGTCCTGAACATCGGCTACTCCCACACGGTGGAAGTCCCCGAGATCGACGGCATCACCATCGAGGTTCCCCAGCCCAACCAGATCGTCGTTTCCGGCTGCGATAAGCAGAAGGTCGGTCAGTTTGCCGCTGAGATCCGCGAGAAGCGTCCTCCCGAGCCGTACAAGGGCAAGGGCATCAAGTATGCTGACGAAGTCATTCGCCGCAAGGTCGGTAAGACCGGCGCTAAGAAGTAAGGAGGTGTGCCGATATGATTAAGAGACCCGATACCAAAGCACAGCGCATTAAGCGTCATAAGCGCGTTCGCGCCAAAGTCTCCGGCACTCCCGAGAGACCCCGCCTGAACGTTTTCCGTTCTGAAAAGAACATCTACGCCCAGATCATCGACGATGTCGCCGGCAACACGCTGGTCGCCGCTTCCTCCCTGGACAAGGCGATCGAAGGCAACGGCGGCAACAAGGCTGCCGCCCGTGCGGTCGGCAAGCTGATCGCCGAGCGCGCCAAGGCCAAGGGCATCGACACGGTTGTCTTCGACCGCGGCGGTTACCTGTATCACGGTCGCGTTGCAGAGCTGGCTGAAGGCGCCCGCGAGGGCGGCCTGGAATTCTAAGGGAGGAGGAAAATACAATGCCTAGATTTGAACGCGAACAGAGCGAATACATGGAAAAGCTCGTTTTCCTCAACCGTGTTTCCAAGACCGTGAAGGGCGGCCGCGTGGCCAAGTTCTCTGCTCTGATGGTCGTTGGCGACGGCAAGGGCAAGGTCGGCTACGGCCTTGGCAAGGCCGCTGAAGTCCCCGAGGCGATCCGCAAGGGCCTCGAGGCCGCCAAGAAGAACATGATCACCGTTACCCTTGATGGTACCACCATTCCTCACGAGACGATTGGCGAGTTCGGCGCCGGCCGCGTGCTGATGAAGCCCGCTGCCCCCGGTACCGGCGTGATCGCCGGCGGCGCTGTCCGTGCCGTCGTTGAGGCTGCCGGTATCAAGGACATTCGTACCAAGTGCCTGCGCTCCAACAACCCCAACAACGTTGTTGGCGCTGCGATCGAAGGCCTGAAGTCCATGCGCAGCGCGGAGCAGGTCGCCAAGATCCGCGGCAAGAGCGTGGACGAGATCATCGGTTAAGGAGGCAGAGCGTCATGGCTAATTTGAAAGTTGAGCTCGTCAAGAGCTTGAACGGCAGACACGTCAAGCACATTGCTACTGCCAATTCCATGGGTCTGCGCAAGATTGGCGATACGAGCGTGCAGCCCGACAACGACCAGACGCGCGGCAAGATCGCCCAGATCGGCTATCTGCTGCAGGTCACTGAAGAGAAATAAGGAGGAACAGATATGGAACTGTATAATCTGTCTCCCGCCGCTGGTTCCACCAAGGAAGCGTTCCGCAAGGGCCGCGGCCACGGCAGCGGCAACGGCAAGACCGGCGGCCGCGGTCACAAGGGTCAGAAGGCCCGCAGCGGCGGCGGTGTGCGCGTCGGTTTCGAAGGCGGCCAGATGCCTCTGGCACGCCGTACCCCGAAGCGCGGCTTCAACAACATTTTTGCAAAGCCCTATGAGATCATCAACTTGAGTGCGCTCGACAAGTTCGAGGACGGCGAGACCGTTACCGCAGAGGCTCTGCTTGCGAAGGGCATCCTGAGCAAGTGCGCGTATGGTTACAAGGTGCTTGGTAACGGCTCTGTTACCAAGAAGGTCACTGTTCAGGCCGCTGCGTTTTCCCAGTCTGCTAAGGAAGCAATTGAAGCAGCTGGCGGAAAGGCAGAGGTGGTCTAAGTGATTCAGACGATCCGTAAGGCCTGGGGCGTTCCCGAACTGCGCAAGAAGATCGTGTTCACGCTGCTGATCCTTTTGATCTTCCGCATCGGTAACGCGATCCCCGTCCCCTATATCGACACTGCCACGCTCAAAACGTATCTTGACACGATGAGCGGCACGGTGCTGGGCCTCTACAATGTCATGTCCGGCGGCGCGTTCGCAGAAGCGACGGTCTTCGCGCTGGGTGTTCAGCCCTACATCAACAGCTCGATCATCATCCAGCTGCTGACGATCGCGATCCCCGCGCTCGAGCGTCTCGCCCGCGACGGCGGCGAGGCCGGCAAGAAGAAGATCGCTTCCATCACCCGCTACGCGACCGTGGCGATCGCCCTGCTCCAGGGCTTTGGCTACTACATGATCTGCAAGAACTACAACATCCTCGAGCAGCAGGGCATCTGGCCGGCGCTCGTGATCATTGTTTCGTTTGTTGCAGGTTCTTCGTTCGTGATGTGGCTGGGCGAACAGGTCAATGAGTTCGGCGTCGGCAACGGTATCTCCATCATCCTGTTTGCGGGTATCCTGTCCCGCGTGCCCAACATGATCACCATGGCGGGCAGCTACATCGGCACCAAGGGCTCCATCGGCTACCTGTGGATCGCGCTGCTTGTGATCGGCATGCTTGCGATGGTCATTCTGATCGTCCATGTCAACGAGGCCGAGCGCCGCATCCCCGTCCAGTACGCCAAGCGTCAGGTTGGCCGCAAAATGTACGGCGGTCAGGCATCCACCCTTCCCATGAAGGTGAACATGTCCGGCGTTCTGCCCATCATCTTCGCGCAGACCATCGCGTCCCTGCCCGCCACCATCTGGGCCTTCATCGGCACTCCCGAGGAGGGCACCGTTGGCCGCAGCATCTACGACGCGATCGACACCAAGTCTGTGCTGTATCTGATCGTCTACTTCCTGATGATCATCGGCTTCAGCTATTTCTACGCTACCATTCAGTTTAACCCCGTTGAGATCTCCAACAACCTCAAGCGCAACGGCGGCTTCATCCCCGGCTTCCGTCCGGGCAAGCCCACGTCTGACTTCATTGCCAAGGTTCTCAACAAGGTCACCCTTTTCGGCGCTATCTACCTCGGCATCGTGGCCATCTGCCCGCTGATCGCCGGCAAGCTGCTGGGCAACTCCAGCCTCGCCATCGGCGGTACCTCGGTCATCATCGTTGTTGGTGTTGCACTTGAGACGGTCCGTGCTCTGGAGTCTCAGATGATGATGCGCCAGTACAAGGGCTTCCTCGAGTAAGAGAGGCGTTTCTATGAAACTGATTTTATTGGGCGCTCCGGGCGCTGGCAAGGGCACACAGGCCGCTGTCATCTCCCGCGAGTTAGGAATCCCCGCGATTTCCACCGGTAACATTCTGCGCGCGGCCATCCAAGAGGGCACGCCGACGGGAATGAAGGCCAAGACCTATATGGACGAAGGCCACCTGGTACCCGATGAGGTCATCATCGGCATCATTAAAGAGCGGCTTGCCGAGCCCGATTGTGCGAAAGGCTTCATCTTAGACGGTGTGCCCCGCACGATCGCGCAGGCGGAGGCTCTTGAGGCAGCCGGTATCAAGTTCGATCATGTCGTCTCCTTGGAGATCGCTGACGCGACCATCATGGAGCGCATGAGCGGACGCAGGGTGTGCAGCAAATGCGGCGCAAGCTACCACGTTGTGGCGGTGCCGCCCAAAGTCGAAGGCGTCTGCGACGTCTGCGGCGGCGAACTGGTCACCCGCAAGGATGATAAGCCCGAGACGGTGAAAAACCGCCTTGCGGTCTATCATAGAGAAACAGAACCGCTCAAGGACTTCTACCGCGAGCGTGGGGTTCTGTATCCGGTGGAGGACATGGGGCCGGTGGAGGCCACCTCCAAGGCGATCCTCGCGATTTTGAGACAGGATGGTTAAAGCATGATCATTGTGAAATCAGAACGCGAGATCGAATTGATGCGCCGAGCGGGAAAAATTACCGCGGCTGCCCGTGCGTTAGCAGGGGAAATGGTAAAGCCCGGCGTAACAACCCGAGAAATTGACAAAGCAGTGTTCCATTTTATTCGTTCGCAGGGCGCTGAGCCGTCGTTTTTAAACTACAACGGCTATCCCGCCAGCGTGTGCGTGTCCGTCAACGACGAGATCATCCACGGCATCCCGGGTCCCCGGGTGCTCAAGGAGGGCGATATCGTCAGCGTGGACGTGGGCGCATATATCGGCGGCTTCCACGGCGACTGCGCGGCCACTTACCCCTGCGGAAAAATTTCCGAAGAGGCGCAGCGGCTGATCGACGTGACTCGTCAGAGCTTTTTTGAAGGATTTGCGCAGGCCCGCGAGGGCAACCGCATTTCCGACATCTCCCATGCCGTGCAGGCGTATGTGGAGGCGAACGGCTTCTCCGTCGTGCGCGAGTATGTCGGCCATGGCGTCGGCAGAAACATGCACGAAGCGCCCGAGATCCCCAACTACGGGGCTCCGGGCCACGGGCCGAAGCTGCTGCGCGGCATGACGATCGCCGTCGAACCGATGGTGAACGCGGGCACCGCAGCCATCCGCCAGATGAGCGATGGCTGGACCGTCAAGACCCGTGACGGCAAATACGCGGCACACTATGAAAACACGATCCTCATCACCGCCGGCGAGCCTGAAATTCTGACGGCTCCGGCACCGTAAAGAGGACGCCATGGACATTGCGAATCTTGTTCAGGCAACTGCCGGCAGAGAACAGGGCAAATACTTCTTCGTGCTGGAAACAGACGGAGAGTACCTGCTGCTGGCCGACGGCAAGAGCCGCAGGATCGAAGCGCCGAAGCGGAAAAAGCAGAAGCACGTCCGCTTCATCGCAGAGAGCGCGGCGCCTGTCGCCGAGAAGATCAGAAGCAAGGAAAAAATCACAAACAGTGAGCTTCGTAAAGCCATCGCCGCATACAGCGGCAAGGAAAATCCGGACCAGGAGGGATAACACTTGGCAAAATCCGACATGATTGAAGTGGAAGGCGTTGTCGTTGAGGCCATGCCCAACACCACATTCCAAGTAGACATTGGAAATGGACACACGATCTTAGCGCATATTTCCGGAAAGCTCAGAATGAATTTCATCAGGATTCTGCCCGGTGACAAGGTCACAGTGGAGATGTCTCCCTATGACCTGACCCGCGGCCGAATTACCTGGCGTACTAAGTAATGGAGGTTTATCGACATGAAAGTAAGACCGTCCGTGAAGCCCATGTGCGAAAAGTGCAAGATCATTCGTCGTAAAGGCCGTGTCATGGTCATTTGCGAGAATCCCAAGCACAAGCAGCGCCAGGGCTAAGATTTAATTGGAGGTTAAAAAGTATGGCACGTATTGCCGGTATTGACCTGCCCAAGGATAAGCGAATCGAAATCGGTTTGACTTATATCTATGGTATTGGCAGAAAGAGTGCTCAGGAGATCCTGGCACAGACAGGCGTGAACCCTGACACCCGCGTGAAGGATCTGACCGATGCTGACGAGGCCAAGCTTCGTGAAGCCATCGACCACAGCTACATCGTGGAAGGCGACCTTCGCCGTCAGACCGCGCTCGACATCAAGCGTCTGAGCGAGATCGGCTGCTATCGCGGCACTCGTCATCGCCGCGGCCTGCCCGTTCGCGGTCAGCGCAGCAAGACCAACGCTCGTACCCGCAAGGGCCCCAAGAAGACCATTGCGAACAAGAAGAAGTAAGGAGGGAGAATAGAATATGGCAGCAAACAATGCTAAAACCGGTAAGAAGGTTATCCGCCGTCGCCGCGAAAAGAAGAACGTCGAACGTGGTCAGGTTCATATTCGTTCCTCCTTCAACAACACCATGGTCACGGTGACCGATACGCAGGGTAACGCCCTTTCCTGGGCTTCCTCCGGCGGCCTCGGCTTCCGCGGCAGCAAGAAGTCCACTCCGTTCGCCGCCCAGAGCGCCGCTGAAACGGCCGCTACCGCTGCGATGGAGCATGGCCTTAAGACGGTCGAGGTCTTTGTCAAGGGCCCCGGCCAGGGCCGTGAAGCTGCGATCCGCGCCCTGCAGGCTGTCGGCCTGGAGGTCACGATGATCAAGGACGTTACGCCCATCCCGCACAACGGCTGCCGTCCCCCGAAGCGCCGTCGCGTCTAATCGAAAGAGGAGGTAAAAAGCACTATGGCAAAGAATATGCAGCCGATCGCCAAGCGCTGCAAGGCTTTGGGCATTTCTCCTGCTGTGATGGGCTATGCGAAGAAGACCACCAATCGCAATCCCGGCAGCCAGATGAGAAAGAAGAAGAGCGAATACAGCCTTCAGCTTGCTGAAAAGCAGAAGGTCAAGTTCATCTATGGTATCCTCGAAAAGCAGTTCCGCGGCTACTATGAGTCCGCCGCTGCCGCCCCCGGCAAGACCGGTGACAACCTGCTCATCACGGTCGAGCGCCGTCTGGATAACGTTGTTTACCGCATGGGCTTTGCGATGACCCGCCGTCAGGCCCGTCAGCTCGTCAGCCATGCTCACTTCACCGTCAACGGCAAGAAGGTCAACATTCCTTCCTACCTCGTCAAGGCCGGCGATGTGATCGAGGTCGCGGAGAGCAGCCGCTCTTCCGAGGTCTTCAAGCGCTTGATGGGTCAGGACGCTCCCGTGTTCCTGGTTCCCACCTGGATGGAGCGCGATAAGAACAGCCTCAAGGGCACCGTGGTCCGCCTTCCCGCCCGCGAAGAAATTGATGTTCCCGTTGAGGAGCACCTCATCGTTGAGTTGTACTCCAAGTAATCGGCGGCGAGCCCTCAACAGACACACGCAGAATTTTGGTGTGGACTTTGAGACCACAGAATGGAAATGGAGGGTAACTGCATGATTGAAATTGAAAAGCCCAAGATCGAGTGCGTGGAAGACCCCGCGAACGGCACCTACGGCAAGTTCACCGTGGAGCCCCTTGAGCGCGGCTACGGGATCACGCTCGGCAATGCGCTGCGCCGCATTATGCTCTCGTCCCTGCCCGGCACCGCGGCGACCTCTATCAAGATCGCCGGTGTGCAGCACGAGTTCTCCACCATCCCCGGTGTCAAGGAGGATGTGACCGAGATCGTGCTGAATGTCAAGAGCCTCATCACCCGCCTGCACAATACCGACGGCATTAAAACCGTTTATATTGAGGCTGTGGGCCCGTGCGAGGTCAAGGCCGGCGACATCAAGGGCGACAGCGAGGTCGAGGTCCTCAACCCCGACCTGCACATCGCAACGCTGGATGCCGGTGCGACGCTCAACATGGAGCTGACGCTTTCTCACGGCCGCGGCTATGTGTCCGCCGACCGCAACAAGACGGCGCAGACGGCCATCGGCGTCATTCCCGTTGACTCGATCTACACGCCCGTGTACAAGGTCAACTACACCGTGGAAAACACCCGCGTGGGCAATATGACCGACTTCGACAAGCTGACGCTTGAGGTCTGGACCGATGGTACCATCAGTCCGCGCGACGCCGTCTCTCTCGGCGCCAAGATCCTCTGCGATCACTTCTCGCTCTTCACCGACCTTTCCGATGCGATGGGCAGCAAGTCCACCGTCGTGGAGAAGGCCGAGGCGCAGCGCGACAAGGTGCTCGAGCTGACGATCGAGGAGCTCGATCTCAGCGTGCGCAGCTTCAACTGCCTCAAGCGCGCCAATATCAACACGGTCGAGGACCTGATCTCCAAGACCGAAGACGATATGATGAAGGTGAGAAACCTCGGCCGCAAGAGTCTCGAAGAGGTCATCAACAAGCTGGCGATGATGGGCCTGTCCCTCGCCAGCGAAGACAACAACTAATGACCGGCACCCTACGCCCACGCGTAGAACGACGGCCGACAACTTATCCTTACAAGGAGGAAAACCACTATGCCCGGAACTCGTAAGCTCGGTAAGACTACCGATCAGCGTATGGCGATGCTCCGTCAGCAGGTCACCGATTTCCTGGATAACGGCAAGATGGAGACCACGGTCACCCGCGCCAAGGAAATCAAGCCCGTGGCTGAGAAGATGATCACCCTCGGCAAGAAGGGCGATCTGGCAGCTTACCGCCAGGCGATGAGCTTCATCACCCGCGAGGATGTCTGCAAGAAGCTGTTCAAGGAGATCGCTCCCGGCTATGCTGAGCGCAACGGCGGCTATACCCGCATCGTTCGCACCGGCATCCGCCGCGGCGACGCTGCCGAGACCGCAATGATCGAGTTGGTCTAAGAAATAAGGCTAACGTGCGGTCGAGGCGCTGCCGACGCCCGCCCGCAGGCGGGTGTGCAGCCGTGCAACCGCCGAAGGCGGCTCTTGGCACGGTGCTGACCGCAATGATTGAGTTGGTCTAAGCCAGCCTCGCAGTCGAAAGCTGAACCATAAGTAAAAAGCCCTTTTGTATGGCAGATCGCGAAGCCATACAAAAGGGCTTTTTATCGTTTGAAATAGGAAAGTGGACGATGAGACAGGTTGCTGCGTAACCGTCAAAGCTAAAGGCGTATAATAATCGTGCCACCCCGGGACACAAGTCGGGATGGCACGATTTCATTTCTGTGGTATTTTGCACTCCTGCGGCGCATTGGCAGGCGTGAACTGTTCTGCCCACGCCGCATCAGTTTCGCTCAGTTGCGGCGCGTTTTGCAGGAGCCATAGCAAATAACGGTA
>CALAAN010000091.1 GCA_937884915.1 uncultured Oscillibacter sp. | reverse complement strand
GTTCCGGTAAGGTTACCCGCGCGATCTAAGCGACAAACAAAAATGGAAGCACTGCAATAGCAGTGCTTCTTTTTTTATTTCGAACAGTAGCGTCTTCCCTGTTTTTCTGTTATGATAAAAATGAAAATCAATCGTCAAAGGACAAACGCCATGAAAATCTGCGAAGTGCATAACCGCGCGCCGCTGCTTCCTGCGCTGCTTTCGGTTTGGGAGGCCTCCGTCCGCGCGACGCATCTCTTTTTGTCGGACACCGAGGTCAAGGCCATCAAGAAATACGTCCCGCAGGCGATGCAGGGCGTCGCGCATCTGATCGTCGCGGAAAACGACCGCGGCGAACCCATCGCGTTCATGGGAACGGAGCATGAACGGCTCGAAATGTTCTTCCTTTCCCCCGCCGAGCGCGGCAAAGGGCTTGGCAGGCAGCTCCTGCAATACGGCATCGAGCACTACGGTATCCGCGAGGTCACCGTCAACGAGCAGAACCCCCATGCCGTCGGCTTCTACCGGCACATGGGATTTGCGACCTATCAGCGAACCGACCGCGACGAGGAGGGCAGCCCGTATCCGCTGCTGTATATGCGCCTGCCATGATGCTTAGACTTTGACGAAACGGTTTGATACAAAGGATTTCGGAGGTCCCCCATGAAAAAGCTATACAACACCCTAAAAGTCGCCCTCTGGTGCGTCGTGGGCGTTTTTACCGGCATGAGCATCTATCAGTACATCGACTACCGCCAGCGTCCGGATATCTGTACGCCCTTACCTCGGCCCCGTGGTACACGAGCATCCGGATCGGCGCCGTTTTCACGGTCGTGGCCGTCCTGCTCCTGCTACTCGCCATACAGATCGTCAAACGGAAGATGAAATAAAAAAGCCGCCCATCGGGCGGCTTCTCTGCTATATTTAGGTTAAATCCATTGCCATGTATTTTTTCGTTTCTTTGAAGGAGAGCTTTTCATAAAGGTGCAGGGCATTTTCGTTGTTTGAGAGCACCTTGAGCTCGACGCGGCAGGCGCCGCTTTCCGCTGCAAAGGACTTGAATGCAGAAATGAGCTGTGCGGCGCAGCCCCTCTGACGGCATACTTCCTCAACGTACAGTGCATCGAGGATCGCGATTGGATTTGCAAGCATGCCGGGAATTTCGTAGAGAAAACCGTATAAGAAGGCGACGATCTCTCCTTCGTCTTCAATCAGCAAGAGTTTGTGGCCCTCCAAGCCGATCCGGTCGAAATAATTATCGGTGACGACACACGAATCGTTCAAATTAGAATCGTACTGCGCCTCATCATGGATAAGCTTTGTCAGCATCTCGTCTAAACGAGCCGCATCCGCAGGGGTGGCATCTCTTAACTTCATATGTTGTTACTCCTTCCTTTATTTTTCCGCGCGGAACTGCTGTATCTTCTCGTTGAGCTTCTTATAGATATGCTCGCGGAACCAGGGCTCGCTGCTGGCTTCCACCGCGCCGTCCGGCGTGAACCACTTCACGCCGCTGTTCTCGTCGGGCTTGACCGTGAGCGCGTCCGTATCGTCCGCGATGAGAAGGTACGTCACGTTCAGATGCAGGTGCGAGGAGACGTATTTCCCGCGCTTGACGTGGCCGTCGACGGTCAGCACCTCGAGCGAAAAGATATCCTCGCTCGCGGGTCGGACGTTTTTGACGCCGCTCTCCTCGCGGACCTCTTTGAGCGCGACAGCGAGCAGATCCTCTTCCCCGTCGGCGTGTCCGCCGAGCCACGACCACGAATCGTAGATGTTGTGATACGCCATCAGCACGCGGTCGAAGCGCTCGTTCACGACCCAGGCCGACGCCGTCATGTGCGCCAGCGCATTTTCCCGCGTGAACACATCCTCAAACGCGCGCAAGCAGTCGAGGATCACTCCCCTGTCCCGCTCCTCCTGCTCATTGTAAGGCCGGTAATTCTCAATTTGCGTCAAAATATCCATAAAAGCCTCGCAGAGT
>CALAAN010000090.1 GCA_937884915.1 uncultured Oscillibacter sp. | reverse complement strand
TCAGGACAGCGCCTTGAGCAGGAGCGCAAGCAGTGGCTGAGCGATACGATCAGGAGTCCGGACAGTTTGTCTGCGACTTTATCAGCCGGCTGCCGACGACCGATACCGGCAAACTTTTTAACCTGTATGACTGGCAGCGCAGCGCGTTGATGGAATTCTACGGGACGCTGGTGTCCGAAACGGGCACCGAGGACCTACCCGCCCCGATCAATGCCGAATGGCTGCGAAAATATTGGTATCTCTATCTTGAGATCCCCAAGAAAAACGGCAAAAGCGAGCTTGCGGCCGCGCTGGGGCTCTATCACCTGTTTGCCGACGGCGAACTGAACGCCGAGGTCTATATCTGCGCGGCGGACAAGGAAAACGCTTCGATCGTCTACAATGCGGCGGTCTTCATGGCAACGAGCGCGCCGTGGACGGCAAAAATGGTCGCACGCGGCGAGCTGAAGATCACCGAGAGCCGCAAGCGCATCGAGTACCGCCGCCGGATCAAGACCGGCAACGGCGGATATAAGTGGGTCACCATCGGCGTGATGCAAGTGCTAAGTGCCGAAGCGTACAGCAAGCACGGCTACAAGCCGAGCTGCGTGATTTTTGATGAGCTGCACGCCCAGCCGTCCCGCGAACTCTGGGATATCATGACCGGCGCAGCCGGCGCTTCCCGCCGTCAACCGGTGTGGATCGTGCTGACAACAGCCGGTGACGACCCAGAGCGCGGCAGCATTGGGTGGGAGATTCATGATAAGGCCGTCGCGATCCGCGATGCCCGGCAGCTGCGCCGCATCCAGGAGGAAGGCGGCGACGCGCGCAAGGTCCTCTCGCTAAGGCATGCCGCGGATGAGGACCTTGCCGACGCGGAACAGGCCCTTCTGGAACGCGACGAAGAAAACTGGCTGCCGATCCTGTACGGTCTGACGGCATTCTTCGGCGACGATCCGGATGACCTTGAAAAAATCGACATTTGGGATGAAAGCCTGTGGAAGCTGTGCAATCCCTCGCTGGGCAAGCACCTGAGCATGCGCAACGTCCGCATGGAGGCCATGGCAGCCAAGAAAAGCGAGGCTGCCGAGCGGCTTTTCCGCTGGCTGCGCCTGAATCAGTGGATCACGACGAAGGCGGTCGGCTGGATCTCGCTCAATCTGTATGACAAAACGCAGTGGGGGCCAAGCAGGAAGGCCGCACGAGAGGAATTCCTGCATCAGCTGGACGGCATGATCTGCTACGGAGGCGTCGACCTGTCGACGAGCCGAGATCTGACGGCATTTGTGCTGCTCTTCCCGCCCCAGCCTGGGCTTGACACCGCCGTGATCTGGCCATACGGCATCTGGAGGCCGGAAGCGACGGTCGATGAGGCTGAAAAAAGGGACCATGTTCCCTATCGAGACTGGGCGCGCGCCGGATTTTTGACGCTGTGTTCCGGCACGGTGAACGATTATGACGATATTGAGGCCCGCATCCGCGAGGCGCGAGAGCGATTTGACCTGCGCATGATCGGATTTGACCCATATTTGAGCCGAACCATCACGCAGAGGCTCTCCCCTATCGTCAACACCATTGAGATCCCGCAGGACCTGAAGAATATGAGCCCGGCGATGAAGGAAATGGACGACTTGATGCAGCGGCACACGCTGCTGCACGTACACAATACATGCTTTAGAACCACATTTGGCAATGTCCGCTGCCACGAGGACGGAAACGGCAATATCAAGCCGCTGAAGAACAAATCAACCGGCCGCATCGACCCAACGGTCGCCGCCATTATTGCAATGGCGGTGTGGATGATCGCGAAAAATCAGAAGCCCGACCTTGCCGAGGCCGTCAGCCAGCCGGGGTTCAGTTTGTAAGGATGAGAGAATGAGAAAATATGCTGCTGCGGCGCAAGGCGTCGCGTTGGTACTCGGATGCGTCCCGATCGCACTGGGTGCCAGTATGATCTACGTTCCAGCCGGAATGATCACAGCAGGTCTCCTGCTTGTTGCAGGCGCTGTGCTCGACGGCTATGACGATACCGATGAGGAAGGGACTGACGAATCTGAATGAGCGTTATTAAAGGGCTCCGCGCGGCCACTGCACGGTCGCCCACTACCAGAAAAGCCGTCACAATCGGCACGCTTGCAGCCGCCGGCGGCCTGGCTGTCGGAGAGGACGTGCAGAGCGTGGCAAGAAAGCTGAGCACGGTTGATCGCTGCATTGAGGTCCTGAGCGACAGCATGGCGAAGCTGCCGAACTTTGTAATCGACAACCGCACGCGTGAGCACGTACCACACGATATCCTGTATCTGCTCAACGTGCGGCCAAACGAGGCGATGACGCCAGCTATCCGCAAAAAGGTACTGGAGACCAGCCGACTGGAAGGCGGAAACGGATACGACTGGATCATCCGCGATCCGTCGACCGGCCTGCCGAAGGAGCTTATTCCTGTGCCCTGGCAGCTCGTGCAGCAGTGGCACGATGAGATCGGGCGCATCTGGTACGACGTCACGCATCCCCTCACCGGCGAGCTGATGCGGCTGCCGAACGAAGACGTCTGCCACTACAAAAATGCCACACGGAACGGACTGAAAGGCATCGGAACGCTGTCGCGTGCGGAGGACGTTATTGCCGCGGCGCGCACGGCACAGCAGTACGACGCTTCGTATTATCAAAACGGCGGACAGCCCGGCGGTGTGCTGGAGACCGACGCCGATCTCCGCGGTTACGCCAAAAATGAGCACGGCAGCGTGCTGACCCGCCCTGACGGATCTCCTGTCACGCTGAAAGATCAGCTGCGCAGCGAATGGGAAAAAGTCCATCTGGGGCCAAGCAATGCACACCGCACGGCGATCCTTGATCTTGGCCTCAAATACACGAGCATCGCCAGTTCGAACCGCGATGCGCAGTTTGTGGAAAACAAGGAGATTTCCGTCAAGGACATAGCCCGCTACTTCGGCGTACCGCTGTACAAGCTGAACGACGGGGCTCAATCTTACGCTTCCAACGAGCAAAATTCCATTGAGTACGTTGTGAGCACGCTCCATCCGATTGTGACGCAGTACGAAGAAGAACAGACCTATAAACTGCTGACCGACAGTGAGCTGAAAAAGGGACTTGAGATCCGCATCAACATGATGGCCGAGCTCAGGGGCGACGCGGCCAGCCGCGCCAACTGGTACCGCACCATGCGCGACACAGGCGTGCTCTCAGTCAACGAGATCCGCGCGCTGGAGGATCTTCCCTTTATCGACGGCGGAGACACCCACTATGCCAGCCTGAACTATGTGCCGCTGAGCGAATTTGCTGAACTGAGCCGCCAGCGGGCGGCGGGAAAAGAAACACCGCCGCAGTAAAAGGATTTTAGCTTTGTGAGAGGAGAGCGTGATATGGAACCGTTGAAAAAAAGACGGTACGGTCGCCGGAGAGGAGTAACCACATGGATATGATTTATAAAACGGCGCACCTGGGCGCGGCATCGGTTGACGAGCACGCGCTTGAGCTGATCAATATGCGGACTCTGCGCAAGCTGAGCGCTGACGATGTATTCGTTTTCCGCCTGGCGGCCTGTGATAATCTGGTCGATCGTGACGGTGAGCGGTTTACGGAGGCAACGCTTGAGCAGCTTAGCGGGCTCTATGTCGGCAAGCCTGTGCTGCGTGACCACACCTGGAGCGCTGCGATGCAGACTGCGCGCGTCTATGATGCGCGGGTTGTCGGCGAGGGCAGAGTCAAGCGTCTGGTCCTCGACTGCTACATGGTTCGCTCGGCAGGCACTGCGGACACGATCGCCGCCATTGAGGGCGGGATCCTCAGCGAGTGCAGCGTGGGGTGCAGCGTGCAGCATGTCAACTGCTCGATCTGCGGCGCAGACCAGAGAGATACACTGTGCAAGCACGTCGCGGGCCGCGAGTATGACGGCCAGCGCTGTCACTTTGAGCTGGACGGTGCGGCGGACGCCTATGAGGTCAGCCTCGTGGCGGTGCCCGCGCAGCCGGAAGCCGGTGTCGTCAAAGCAAAGCGCTATGGCGGCACTGAGGGAAAAGAACCTCCTGCGCCGGGCGGCGCAGACGATAAAGAGCGCTGGGCTGACGAAGCCGCGCTCGCGCTTGAAAAAATGAGATTTTGAGGAGGACACATCATGCGCAGAAAGTACAATGACCTGCTGGCGAAGCGCGCCGGCATGCTGACGGAGGCCGAAACGCTGCTGAAAGACGGCAAGCACGAGGACTACAAGTCCAAGATGGCTGAGATCAGCAACATCAACGACGAGATCACGGAGGTCAAGGCCCTCATCGACGAGCAGGACCGCCAGTTCCTGGAACGCAAGGAAGATCCGAAAGAAGTAAAGGACAAGGCCGCCGAGCGCGGCAATATCCTGATGAAGGGCGGCAGCATCGCCCTGAGCGCGCAGGAAGTGCGCAAGGGCTTGTATCTCGCCAGTAAGTCCATCACGCTGGCCACTACTACGCTGGTCGAGCCCACGGGCGCGGGCCGCAACATCCGCGACGGAATCGGCAATATGGTCAGCTCCATCATCGACCAGGTCTACGTGCAGGATCTGACCGGTATGGGCTCGTTCCTGGAGCCCTATGTCATCAGCGAGCTGGACGCTAAGGGCGGTAAGGTCTCGACCAACGCGGGCAAGGCACGTACCGCCTCGAGCGATCCGACCTTCGGCGTGGCCAAGATCAGCCCCTATGAGCTGAACACTACGAGCTACGTCGACCGCAACATCTCCCGTCTGAGCCCCGCGGGCTACTACGACAAGATCTACGGTATGGCGCTGCGTGCGATGCGCCGCAAGGCCTGCGGCCTGATCGCCAACGGCGACGGC
Source organism: uncultured Oscillibacter sp. (assembly GCA_937884915.1). GTDB lineage: Bacteria > Bacillota > Clostridia > Oscillospirales > Oscillospiraceae > Hominicoprocola. Next base: position 2,209 of record CALAAN010000090.1, on the reverse strand, counting down.
CAGGCATCGCCCGATATGTACGGCATCAAGAACGCCAAGAACGTGGCAGGCAGCGCAATCTTCGCCTCTGTCGACGTGACGGCCATCGACGAGAACATTCTCGACGAGCTGTTCTTCGCTTACGGCAGCGACGACGCCATCGGCCAGAACGCGCGTCTCTACCTGACCAAGGCCGACCTGAAAGCCATCGGCAAGCTGCGCAACAACGACAAGGAGCGCGTGTTCAAGATCCGCTACGATGCGGGCAACCCCAACATCGGCACCATTGAGGACGGCGGCACGGTCATCCCGTACACGATCCTGCCCGATCTGACGAGCCTGTCCGGCGCGACGCAGTCTACCAGCGCGGCAATTCAGACGATGCTCTACGGTGACCCGAGCAACTATGAGCTCGGTCTGTTCGGCGATTTCACCGTCCGCGTGGACGAAAGCATCAAGGGCGAGGAGCGCATGCTCACGATCCTGGGCGACGCGATGGTCGGCGGCAACCTGATCGTTGACAAGGGCTTTGTCGTGGCGACGCTGCCGAAGGCCGCGAGCGGCGGCTGATAACCGATGGAGCTGACGGACGAGCGCCGGAGGGCGCTGGCGGAGTATTGCCGCGTGGATGATGACGATGCGCTGCTCGACGGCTTTTTCGCGGCGGCGGTCGGGTACATGGAGACCGCAGGCGTCTGCGCGCCTGAAAGCGGCTCTCCGCGCGCAGCGCAGTACGATCTGTGCGTCAATTACCTGGTGCTCGACATGTATGACCGGCGCGACGTGAGCTTTGCCGGCACGGTGGTTGCCGACAATCCCGCTTTCCGCCGCATGATGAACCAGCTGAAGCTGAGCGAACCGGTGTCCGATTCGGACACCGGTTCCTGAGGAGGAATGAGCGATGGCGCAGAAAGGGCCTCTGCTCGCAGACGATCTGCGGCAGCGCCTTGAGCTGCTGGAGCTGCGGTTTGACCAGGAAAAGGCAGCCTATACCTGGGAGGTGCGGCGCGTCTGCTGGGGCGGCGTGACCTTCGAGGAGCGCAGCAACCTGTTTTCGAGCGTCGGCATCGGCGCACGCGGGGCAAGCATCGTCATCCGGCCCGACCGGCTGCTCACACTGCACGGGGCCGTGCGGCTCGGCGAGCAGTTTCTCTTTCTGACGTCGATCGTGCTGTCGGACGACCGCAGCCGGCAGGAGATCCGCGCGGCTGTATGTGACCCCGCAACACTGACGGCGCGGCCGCAGGACCGGACGGGGCGCGACGCCTATAATCGTCCGGTCGCTGTGAGCGTTCCGAGCTTCACCTTCCCCGGCATTCTGACGGAGAAATATTTCCGCAATGAAGCGGACGACATCTACCGCGCGGAGGTGCAGCAGCGCGTGCTGGTGACGCCGAAGGTCATCGTGCTGCGCGCCGGTGATCTGGTACAGCACGCAGAGGAAGCGCCGTACACCGTGCGTCAGGTGCTCGACCTTGACCCATACAAGAACGAGTACGTGGTCGAGCGCAGCTGGGAGGCATAAATGCAGAGCGTTGAGATCAGCGGGCTGAAAGAAGTCCAGAAAAAGCTGGAGGGCTATCCGGAGGCCATGAAGAAGGCGCGCAGCGAGTTCTTCGAGGAGGCCGGACGCGAGATGCTTTCCACGGTACAGCGCCGTATCGGCGGCAGAGGCTACGTGGCAAACGTGCAGAGCCAGTATGTCGGTTCCGGCGGCGGCTATGCTGCCGTTCGTGCCAAGGCAAAAACCTATTTGCATGGCGATGCAGCCGGTTACATCACCAACGCGCTCGAAAATGGGCACAAAATACGAGTCCCGACCTCGTATGCCATGAGGAAGCGGGAAAGTCGTGCAAAGAAAGATTTTGTCCCCGGAAAGTATATGTACCGCATGACAAATGCGGATGTCGCACGCCGCCTGACCGAAGAAGGTGCAAAGGAAATCGAGAAGAAGGCCATGGCCTATCTGGAGGGGAACGGATGAACAGCACAGAGATCCTGGACGCCGTCAATGCGCGTCTGCTGGAAAAATGGCCTGAGCGCACCGTCTACATCAACGTCTGCCCGGAGGACTATGAGCGTCCCTCCTTCTGGCTGGAGGTCACTCGCGACGACCGCACGCCGGTCACGCGGCGCATGACGAAGCGGAACGTGCAGATCCGGCTCACACTGCACGATGAGGCCGACGAGCACTATGACATCAGCTGGGCAAGACTCAACAACGATGTAT
>CALAAN010000089.1 GCA_937884915.1 uncultured Oscillibacter sp. | reverse complement strand
CACCGGTCTGCTGGCACCGCTGCTGACGGCGCTGGGCATCCCGCCGGAGACGGCGCCGCTGCTGGTGATACGCCCGCTGTCCGGCTCCGGCGCGCTGGCCGCCGGCGGCGACATCATGCGCCGGTACGGGCCGGACAGCTACATCGGGCGCTGCGCTGCCGTGATGCTGGGCTGCACCGAGACGACGTTCTACACCGTCGCCGTCTACTTCAGCGCCGCGGGCATTACGAAAACGCGCTACACCATCCCCGCCGCGCTCTGCGCCGACACGGTGATGTTCCTCGCGTCGGCGTCTTTCGTGCGGCTCCTCATGGGCGCGTAAAAAAGGAGCCGCCGCAGGCAGCTCCTTTTGCTTTATTCTTCCGTCCGCACGCGAATGCGCAGGGCGCACTTTCCTCTCTGCCCACCGATGGTCAGGCAATAGCGCAGGGCGAGCATCCCACCGTCCTCGCCGAGCTTCCATTTGACCGACTCCGCCTTCACCTCGACCGGCAAGGTTCCGTAGGGCACGGCATAGAATGAGGTGTGCTCCTTCCCCTCCGCAAAGACCATCTCGCTCGTCACCTCGCCCGTGCGCGTCAGAATGACGCAGTCCGGCGCGAGGGCAAGCCGCGTCGCGGTGGTCACGCTGCCGTCCCGAGCCGTTTCCTCATAGCGCAGGAGATAGCCGTCGCTCGTCTCCTCCATCGTGCCGCGCACGCGGAGATCTGAGCTGTCGGCGCTCATGCCTTCGTATTGCTGCTCGCCGTGCACGGTGAGCCAAACATTTCTTTTCATACAGTCCTCTTTCTCATTTGTTTCTGTCATCATACTACGGTGGGGAGCGGGACACAAGTCGCATTTGCATTTTTTGTGCGTTTCCCTGTTTTTGCTATGGTAAAACGCAAAAGCGCGTGCTATAATCTCTGCTAAGCAGATTTTCTGTTCCGTCAAAGGAGGCGTCACTATGAAAATTGATCTGACGGAAAAGCAATTCCGCCGTCTTCTTGATCTGGTCTACGTCGGCAACTGGGTGATGAACTCCACCCGCGGCGACGACCGCATCCGCGAATACGACGATGTGGAGAGCACCGTCTTCGCCAACTGTCTCTCCCACGGCATGGTGCCGCTGGTCGAGGCCTATCAGGGCGAGCTGATCCCCTCGCGCGCATTTGCCGAGGGCGGCATCCACGAGGCCATCATGGCTTACGAGGACACGATGTTTTTCGAAATTCTCGCTCAGGAGCTTGCCCTGCGCGATATGGACAGCGACGCGCCCACGCCCGAAAATGTCGACGAGCTGCGCGAGCGCATGGACACGTACTTAGGCGAATTCGAGCAGCATGGCACCGACAACATCACCGTAGAAATGTGAAAGAAGACAATACGGGCTTCACTTAAAAGTGGAGCCCGTATTCTTTTTCGCGGCCGTAGCCGCGAAATGTTTTTGATTCGTTTTTCGCCGCGGCGTGTACGTGGTGAAAAACACTTCTCACGGGGCGCGTGTCGAATTGCCCGCCTGCGGCGGGCAACCGAGGCACGTGCATCCTTCTCGAAAAAGCGGCTCCGCCGCTTTTTCGAAGCTCTCATGTTTTTATTCCCATCGTCTCCCACTTGCCGCTGCGGTAGCGCAGGAGGAAGATGATGCCTCGCACCGTCCAGTCCACGATCGCGTGCGCGAACCAAACGCCGATGACGCCGTAGCCCATATACTTGCCCAGCACATATGCAAGCAGCACGCGCACGACCCACATCGTCAGCATGCTGGCGAGCATCGTGAACTTGGCGTCGCCCGCCGCGCGCAGGAAGCCCGGCACCATAAACGCCGGCGTCCAGATGAAAATGGATGAGATCCCGTGGATCAGCGTGACCGTGACAGCAAGCTTCTCCGCCTCGGGCGAGACGTTGTAGACGCGCATGATGAGCGGCAGCAGCGCAATGATCGTCAGGTTGACGACCGCCATAATGCCGTAGGTCCACTTGACGATCTTTTTGAGATACGCGCGCGCCTGATCGAATTCACCCGCGCCGACGCACTGGCTCACGACCGCGGCAAGGCCCAGGTTGACGGCCTGACCGGCAAAGCAGTTGAAGTTTGCGATGGTGTTGCCGATGGCGTTCGCTACCATCGACGCCGTGCCGAACGTCGAGATCAGGCTGAAGAGCACAAGGCGTCCCAGCTGGAACATGCCGTTTTCGACGCCGCTCGGCACACCGATGTAGAAAATATTTTTCATCAGGCGCATATTGAGGCGGAAGCCGCGGATATCGGACAGGTGCAGCATCAGATTGCGGTTGAAAAGCAGCGAGAGAATGACGACCGCCGCCACCGTGCGGGACACGAGCGTCGGGATCGCGACGCCCGCGACGTCCATGCCGAAGCCGAAGATCAAAACGGCGTTGCCGATCACGTTGATGCTGTTCATCAGAAGCGAGACCTTGAGCGACACATCGCTGTGGCCCATCGTGCGGAACAGCGCCGCGCCGCCGTTGTAGAGCGCGATGCCCGGGATCGACGCCATCACATATAAATAATAGGTGTTCGTCGCCGCCATGACGTCGGGCTCAATATGGCCGAACATCACGGTCAAAATCTGCGTGCGGAACAAGTACAGCAGCGCCACGAAGAAGATCGACACCGCGCCGAGCAGCGCGATGAGCTGCTGGCCCGCGTTGCAGGCGTCCTCCTTCTGCCGTTGTCCAATATACTGGCCCGCAACGGCTGCGCCGCCGGTCGCCATCGCAGAGAAAATATAGATCATCAGATTGCTGATCGAATCGACCAGCGACACCGCGCTGATCGCCGCGTCGCCGACGGTCGCGACCATCAGCGAGTCAGCAAGTCCCACCGTGATGGCCAGAAGCTGCTCGAGCAGCAGCGGCCACATCAGCGCGACGAGTTGGCGGTTCGTAAACATCATTTCCTTGTCAGCGCGCACCGGCGCTGCCAGTTCGCCCATGGTCTCACTCTCCTTGTCTTTGTCGAGCCTGTATCATAAGCCTTTCGCTTCCGTTTGTCAATGCCGCGTCAAAGAAGATACGGCTTCAGCGCCGCGCCCCACGCTTCGACAAGCTTTTCCTTCGTCCAACGCGCGTTGGCCGGCGAGG
>CALAAN010000088.1 GCA_937884915.1 uncultured Oscillibacter sp. | reverse complement strand
CACCAATGATCAGCGGCACGAACATCGTGCCTGCGGGCACCTTTTGCATCGTCTTCCAGATGTTGACATTCTTGCGGGTATCCATAGCTGTCGCTTCTTTCTTTTTCCTTTTTGTACCTATTATTTTAATCGTCTTTCTTGCCCTTTCAAGCATTCTGCAGTATAATCTCCTTCACAATTTTTGTGCTTTCAGCACAATATCTTCCGATGTGACCTCCATGTCTGATTTTCTCTCCCAAGGTGTCAGTACCCTGCTCTCCGACTTTTTGCGCAGGATGACCTGCACCGCCTTGCCGCCGACGCGGGCGCGCTCCTTCGCTGTCCGCTGATGGTCATAGGCGACACGTTCCATGTCGCCGCGCACTATTCGCTTCCCGGTTCTTCCGACGAACTCTTCGACAAGGCCGTGCGTCAGGGCGAGATCACCTACGAGGCGGGCGCGATCATCAGCCGCAGCCCCGCGCTCTCGTCCGGTTCGCCCGATTTTGTCGATCTCGAAAACAGTACGCACCGCCGCCGCTTTGCTCCGCTCATCAGCGCGGGCATCCGCCTGGGCTACCTCGTCTGCGTCGATCTCGACGGCCATTTGCAGGGCATTCCCGATGCCACCTATGACATCATCGAGCGCGTGCTCGCAAAGCAGCTCTTTGTCGAGGCCAGCCGCCAGGACAAGCCCTTTGAGACCTCGGAAGAAATTCTGATGTCCTACGTCGACCCGACGGACGGCAAGACGTATTACAGCTTCGACGACGGCAAGACCTTCGAGCCGATGACGGACGAGGAATTCGAAGCCCGCTTCCCCACGCCAAACGTCGAGTGGTGGACGTATGACGAGTGCAAGGCGTGGCTCGACAACGAAAAGGTGCAGCTCCAGAGCCTTCTTGGCGAGAGCGGCACGGTCAGCGGTCGGAAATTCATCTGGACGCAGGAGGAGATTGACAAGACTATCGCCATGTACGAGGACACTCTGGCGGACATCAAAAGCGGCATCATGTACTCCAAATCCGTCGACGGGCAGGACGAGGTGATGATGAGCTATACCCCTGCCGACATCAGCACGACGAGGGACGAAAAGGAGCTGTACGTCAAGTTAGACAACGGTGAAGAATACCCGTTCGGCCCGTATGAGACGAACGAAGAGCTCCTCGCCGCCGTCAAACCGTTCTGCGAAAAGCAGGTCCGGCTCGGCAACATGGAACAGAGCGAGGCCAACGAGATCATCGCGCGCCACAGCGGGAAATAAGCACAATCATTTGGAAAACAGCGGAGGTCTGCTATGAAGCAGGCCTCCGCCTCTGATTTTGCCCTTGCTTTTTTGTTTTCTCCATGCTATATTGTCTTCGCAAAACAAGTTGTATGTGCAACCTGTTAGTTGTACCTGCAACGATCTGACGAAAGCAAGGGAAACGATCATGGAACATCCCGCAAGAAAGATCACGAAGATCGCGCGCGAGGCAGAGCACCTTGTCCTGCTCGCATCGCGCGCCGACGGCATCGGCACGGCGGAGATCGACTGTCTGCACGCTGTGCGCCATCACCCCGGCGTCACGCAATCAGAGCTCGTGTCCATGCTGCACTCTGACAAGGCCGCCATCGCGCGCCGCACGGCGAATCTGGAGCGCAAGGGCTATCTTCGCCGCGAGCCGAACCTGAGCGACAAGCGCAGCCAACTTCTCTACGCGACCGAACAGGCCGAGGGCCTGCGCAACGCCAAGGCCGAGGCCGAGAGCGCCTTTTATGACTACCTGATGGCCGGACTGGACGAGACACAGCAAGCTGACTTTCTCGCGTCTCTCGACATTCTCTACCGCCGCTCAAAAACGGAGAGCCGTGCGGGCTTCCCGCATCTGCGCCCCGTTTTTGAGGAGGGAGCGCATGAAAAAGGCTGATTTCTTCCGCCCCAACCGCATCGGCTCGTATTTCCGCATGGAGCGGCTGCCGCTCACATTCGTCACGCTCTCAGGACTTGTGTACAACGTCGGCCTCCTCGCGGGCCCATGGTTCGAGGGTAAGCTCGCGCAGTGCCTTGCCGATATTCTGACCGGCAAAACGGCTGGCAGCACGATGACCGCGCTCGTCCTCGCCTATGTTGCCGTGACGCTGACGGTGCAGTCCGCGCGCTTTATCAAGCGCTTTTACGTTCGCCGCTTTGCCAACGACGTGAACCGCCGCATGAAGGGTGTGCTCTACACCAATCTCGTCCGCCAGAGCCGCCGCGCACTCGAGGAAGAGGGCGCGGGCGAGCTTGTCACCAAGGCCATCTCCGACGTGGACGACTGCGCCGAGGGCATGCGCAAATTCACGACCGAGCTCTTTGACACGGGCGTCGCGCTCGTGAGCTACGTCGTGATGCTGCTCGTCTACGACTGGCGGCTCGCGCTGCTGTGCCTCATCTTCCCGCCCATCTCCTACATCTGCGCGGAAAAGATGAAAAGGCCTGTCCAGCGCGCGGGCAGCGCCTATAAAAAGTCCGCCGCCGCGCTTAACGCCGCGACGCTCGACCGCGCGAAAAACGCCGTCACCTACCGCATCTACGGCTGCGAGGACGTGCGCGAGCGCCGCTACGAGGACACGCTGCACGATTATGAGACTTCCGCCGTGTGCGCCAATGTCTGGCAGTTGGCACTGCCGCCGCTGTACCTCGCGGTGTCGAATCTGAGCGTGCTGTTCATCCTGTATTTCGGTGCAAAAAACGTGCTCGGCACAGGCTGGCGCGCGTGGGACATCGCCGCGTTTACGACGTTTCTCTCCTGCTTTATGAAGATGTCGACCAAATCCTCCAAGGCCGCCAGGCTCTTCAACTCCGTGCAGCGCGCGGAGGTCTCGTGGAAGCGCATCAAACCGCTGATGAAGCAGCCCGATTCGCTTGCCCCGCTCGCCACTCCCGCGGCGCAGAAAGTTGTAATCCGTGATCTGTCCTTCGCCTACGACGGCGGAACGCCGATCTTCGAGGGGCTTTCCCTCTCGGCCCGCCCCGGCGACATCATCGGCGTCACCGGCCCCGTCGCCTGCGGCAAGTCGACGTTCGGACGTGTCTTCCTCTGCGAGCGGCCCTATGGCGGCTCGGTGACGATTGGCGGACGGGAGCTGTCCGAACTTACGCCGCGCGAGGTCGCGGCATCGGTCGGCTACCTCGGCCACGATCCTGAGCTGTGGAACGACACGGTACGCACCAATGTCCTCTGCGGCGCCGACGGCGACGCGATGGACTTTCTCAAGCTCACCGCGCTTGACGATGAAGTCCGCGCGATGGAGCATGGACTCGATACCGTGGTCGGCAGCAGCGGCGTGCGCCTTTCCGGCGGTCAGGCGCAGCGTTTGGCACTCGCAAGGACGCTCGCGCACCCGCGCCCCGTTCTCGTGCTGGACGATCCGTTCTCCGCGCTCGACCATGCAACAGAAGACGCGGTGTTCGCCAACTTACAGACTTACGCGCGCGATAAGGTCGTCTTTCTGATCTCGCACCGGCTGTACCACTTCCCTGCGAT
>CALAAN010000087.1 GCA_937884915.1 uncultured Oscillibacter sp. | reverse complement strand
CGATCTGGTTGTTGTAGAACTCGCCGAAGTTCTTCATATACACCTTGACCTTGCTCGCGTCGGCTACGGTGACATAGCTGTTGAGCGTGAGCTCGCCCGGGCACTCGTCGACCGTGCGCTCGACGGCGACGATGACGTCAGAGAGCTTGCCGACGCCGCTCGGCTCGATCAGGATGCGGTCGGGGTGGAACTGCGCCACGACCTCCTTGAGCGCCTTGTTGAAGTCGCCGACGAGCGAGCAGCAGATGCAGCCTGCGGACATCTCGGAGATCTCGATGCCGGACTCTTTCAGAAAGCCGCCGTCGATGTTGATCTCGCCGAATTCGTTCTCGATCAGCACGAGTTTTTCGCCGCTGTAGGCTTCCGCGATCAGCTTCTTAATGAGCGTGGTCTTGCCGGCGCCCAGAAAGCCGGAGAAAATATCAATTTTCGTCATAAGAAATACGCTTCCTTCTCTTTTATTGATTTTCAAACCTGTATTATAAGCAGAATTTGTGAACGATTCAAGTCTTTTTCTACGCAAAATGCGCCTTTTCCCGCTTACAGGCCCATGCCCGGCAGCGGCACGCGGTGATCCAGGATCACATGCCCAAAGCAGATGAAGCGCTTTCCGCTCCCAGGGGCGCAGACGACATCCGCGCCGCCGCGGTCCCGCCCTAAAGAAAAAAGGTACGAAACGCCGAGCGGGTCGCGGTAATACTGCTTGCAGAGCATGTCGCCCCCGACGCAGAAAATGCCCACGTCGCCCGCGTGCAGCGGGGCGTGGTTGAGGTAGGCAACGCTGCCGTCGTGCAGCACGGGCTCCAGACTGTCGTCGCGGATGCGGACGGCGAACTCGGCCCCCGGCGGCACGTCGCCGTGGTCGACGATGTAGTCAAAATCCTCGCCGGGCACGGGAGCGGCGTAGCCCGCCGCCTCGATCGAGCGGTAGAGCGGGATGCGGCGCGGTGTGCCCGCGCCCTCCCGTGCTGCGTGCATCGTGCACAGGGCGCTGACGAGATTGCCCACGGTCTCGCGCTCGAGCGGCGAGAGCGAACGGCACTTCTCGATCAGCTCCTGCTCCGCGTGCGAGCAGACGAAGCTGCCCGAGCGGAACGAATCGCGGTAGAGGTAGTTCGGATCGATCTCAAGTGCGTCGAACAGCCGGAGCAGCACCTCCTCCTTCGGCGAGCTGACGCCGTTTTCATAGTTGCTGATGGCAGAGGCCGAAACGCCAAGCTCTTCCGCCAGCGCCGCGCGCGAGAGATGAAGCTCCTCACGCCGCAGACGCATTTGTTTGCCAAAACTCATCAAGATTCCCCCAGAAAACGCAGGCTGCGACAAGATTTGACAGTATTCTATCGCAGAAACTTGTATCTGTCAATCAATTATAACAAGAAACTTGTAATTTTATTCTTGACATGGCAAGATTCTTGTGATATCTTAATTTTGCTAACAAGTTCTTTGTATTTGTCAGCATGCCGCGGCGAGCTTCCTCCTCAGTTTGCCCGCGGCGCACGCCGCCGATACCGGTACGGCGGCTGATCTCCGCAGTAGAAAAAGAAAACGCGCCGTCCCGAAAGAGGGCGGATGCGCAAAAAATAGAGAGAAAGAAAATATCGAGCCAGCCTGCGGGCTGCTCGATATTTTTTATTTTATGCAGCAAAAAAGAACGAGCTGACTTTCATCAACTCGTTCTTGGTGGGGGAAGGTGGATTTGCCTGCCTGCGGGCAGGCCGTTCTGCGGCTCTGATACGCCACTGGCGTATCATTCACTACCGCTCCCCTTCGAATCCACCATGTGCAAGAAGAAAACCGTCACACCAGACGGTGTAACGGCTTTCTTGGTGGGGGAAGGTGGATTCGAACCACCGAAGTCACTGACAACAGATTTAC
>CALAAN010000086.1 GCA_937884915.1 uncultured Oscillibacter sp. | reverse complement strand
CCCTCGCCTTTACAAGGCGAACGATTTTCGCTATAATATCTCCGTATTACAAAAAATCAAGCAGCCTTCGCTGCGTTTTGCCAATGGGAGGCATGATGAAAGCAACAAAGAGGATCACGGCCTTGGCGCTCTGTGCGCTGATGCTGTTGGGCCTTCTCTCCGGCTGCGGGGAGAAGAAGCAGGGGGACGAGAAATTCATCCTGAACGCGAGCGTCTGCAATGTGATCGACTCGCTCGACCCCGCGATGAACACCGACACGGATGCTGAGAGCGTTTTCTACGCACTCTATGAAAATCTGATGCGCGAGAGCGACGACGGCAGCGGCGAGGTGACGCTGACGAACGGCATGGCCAAAGAGTACACCGAGGAGACGAACTACGACGGCAGCGTGACCTACCGCTTTACGCTGCGTTCGACCGCGCGCTGGTCGGACGGGGAAAAGGTGACGGCGGACGACTTTGTCTACGCCTGGCAGCGCCTGGCCGACCCCGCGACGGATTCGCCGAACCACGCGCTGATGAGCGTGGTGGCGGGCTATGACGAGGTGCGCGAGACGGGCGACAAGACGAAGCTCCAGGTCTCGGCCAAGGACGAATCCACGTTTGTCGTCACGCTGAGCGCGCCGTGCGCCTATTTTATCGAGGGCATCTGCACGGCGGTCGCCACGATGCCGCTGCGCCGCGATCTGGCGGAAAGCGGCGGTAGCTTTGATACTGCCGATGTTGTGAGCAACGGTGCGTACCACGTGAGCGCGTGGACAAAGAGCAGCGAGCTGACAGCGGCGCGCAACGACGAGTATTACGAGGCGCGCCTCGTCGGCCCCGACGAGCTGAACTTCATCTTTGCCGCCAATGCGGACGAGGCGTGGCAGCTCTATGAGGCGGGCGACATTGACTACATCGCCCACCTGCCCGACAGCGTGATCGCCGAGCTCTCACAGGACGAGAGCTGGAAGCCGACGGCGGTGTATGCGACGGCGAGCGTCCTTTACAACAACGAGAGCGACACGTTCTCGAACGAGCACATCCGCAAGGCCTTTGACCTTGCCATCGACCGCGCAACCGCCACAGCGGCGGGCGGTGCGGAGAACAGCCCCGCGACGGGCCTCGTTCCCTATGGCATTCCGGATTCCGGCGAGACGGAGGACGATTTCCGCACGACGGGCGGCGAGCTCTGCGCCATCGACGAAGAGGGCCTGAGCGCACGTCAGGCGGAGGCGAAAGAAGAGCTGAGCTACGCGGGCTATTACAGCACGAGCATGTTCCCGCCGGTCGAGCTGCTGTATGTGACCAGCACGGAAAACGACGCTGTGGCGAGCGCGCTGCAAAGTATGTGGAGCACGACGCTCGGCGTGAACGTGATGCTGCGCGGCGTGACGCAGTCGGAATACAATGCGCGCATGGAAGAGGGAAACTACGAGCTCGCGCTGCAAAAGGTCACCGCGCTCTACGACGACGCGATGGGTTTCCTCGACCGATGGTGCAGCGAGGATGAGCAGAACCTGATCGGCTATGAAAACGGCACGTACGACGTGCTGATGGGTGTCGCCAAGGCGTCAGAAAACCCCGTGGCGCGCACGGCGTTCCTGCACGATGCGGAGACGATGCTGCTCGGCGAGACGGCGCTTTCACCCGTGTACTTTGACGGCACGGCGCACATGCTGCGCGATACGCTGCGCGGCGTCTACACCGACGGCTTCGGCAACAGCTACTTCGCCGGTGTGCGCGCAAATACAGACTGAATTGCGTGAAGCGAAACAAAATGGCAGCTTTTGCCCAAAAAGCAGCCATTTTTTCTTACTTTGACAGAAAACTTGCAAAATAGTGCTTGCTTTCTTCGCGCAAACAGACTACAATATGTGCCTTGGGCGGCTCTGTTCGCCCGTACTTTTTCTGTTGTGAGGGTGTTACCATGACTGCGATTTTGAATCTGGCCGTCGCGCTGCTCGCAGGGCTTTTGATGACCCGTATTTTTAGCCGCTGGCACCTGCCCGATGTCACGGCATTTCTTGTGACGGGCGTTCTGATCGGGCCGTTCGTGCTGGGCCGGCTCGGCATTCCGGGCCTCGGTTTTGCAAGCTACGACCAGGTCGAGGCGCTGAGCATGATCTCCGATGTGGCGATGGGCTTTATTGCCTTTTCCATCGGCAATGAATTCCGCCTGAGCCAGCTCAAAAAGACCGGCAAGCAAGCGATGGTCATCGGCGTTTTGCAGGCGCTGGCCGCGCTGGCCTTTGTCGATATTGCACTCGTGATCTTCCACTTCCTGCGTCCCGATGTGCTGTCCGTGCCTGCGGCCATCACGCTTGGTGCGATCGCAACGGCCACCGCGCCCGCGACTACGCTGATGGTTGTGCGCCAGTACAAGGCCAAGGGCGAGCTGACGGACCTGCTGCTGCCGATCGTCGCGCTTGACGACGCGGTGGGCCTCGTTGCGTTCGCGGTGTCGTTCGGCATCGCCCGCGCGATGGACAGCGCGCAGCTGAGTATTGCGAGCATCTTGCTCTCTCCGCTCATCGAGATCGTCGGCTCGCTGCTGCTCGGCGCGCTCGCGGGCTTTGTGCTCACGAAGCTTGAGACCATGTTCCGTTCGAACTCGAACCGTCTGTCGCTCAGTATCGCGTTTATCTTCCTGATGGTCGGCCTTTCCGCGGTGGACTTCACCGTCGCGGGCGTCGAGTGCGGCTTTTCTCCGCTGCTCGTGTGCATGATGCTCGGTACGGTGTTCTGCAACATCTGCCCGCTGTCGGACGATTTGATGAGCCGCGCGGACAAGTGGAGCACGCCGATGCTGGCAGTGTTCTTTGTCGTGAGCGGCGCGAACCTGCGCCTGAGCGTCTTTTCTCAGGGGGTGCTCGTGCTCATCGGCGTTGTGTACATCATCGCGCGCTCGGCAGGTAAGTATTGCGGCGCGCGCTGGTCGGCCAAGGCGGTGGGCTGCGACCACACGGTGCAGAAGTACCTCGGTATCATGCTGCTGCCGCAGGAGGGCGTGGCGCTCGGTATGTGCGTGAGCGCACAGGCGCTCGGCGCGGACGGTGAGTTGATCCGCAACATCATCCTCTTCTCCGTGCTGATCTACGAGCTGGTCGGCCCGCTGGCGACGAAGGAATCCCTCAAGGCCGCCGGCGCCATCACCGAAAAGCCCAAAGAGGTGCTTGAGCGCCGCGAGCGAAAGCTCGCCGAAGCCGAGCCCAAGGAGCTCCTCGAGCGCCGCAAAGAACGCGCGGGGAAAAAGTAATCGAAGTAAAATACCGCTCCGCCAAAATTTCTGGCAGAGCGGTATTTCAGTTTAATTGTCATTAGGAAGATACCATCCGTGCTCCCTGTAGGGCAGATTCAATGGAAATCTTTGAGCGATGGTATTCACAACATCAGTGTGCATGTCATAAATTCTTGAATATTCCTCAGAATCGTAGTCAAGCTGATCCATGAAGGATTCCATTCCTTTTGCTAAGATTCTGAGTTCGTCCTCAGAAGCAGTTTCAAGCCACTCGTCGGTAATGAAATCAAATTTATTGATCTTTTCCTCTGCTTCAATGCCGATATTGTCGGAGAGAGGAAGTTTTTCGCTGCTGTGCGGTTGCGAAGCCAAATATGTTTCGCTCGCGGCCACGGCAGTAAGGCCGATTGCCTGAATGACCTTGACCGCGCGCTCTTTGGCAGCTTGCCTTCGCATGAGCAGACAGTCTGCGCAGAGTGTGCTGTCAGGCTCCGGTAAGACTTTGCCACAGTCAGCGCATATTCCTTTGAGATTATCGGCGGTTGTGTCATTTTCATATCCGCATTTTGTGCAGAGATGTCGGCGTGCATTGTAATCAAAGCCTTCCTGAATATTCAGATAGCTGCCGCATTGATCACAAAACCAGAACACATATTGATTTTTCAGTAAGTCAGCAGAAAGCTGATACCCGCATTCTTCGCAGGCCCAATAGGCAGATGACTTATTGACAGTCATTTTCCCAGATCGACAAGCCGGACAAAACATCCACCTTTTGATTTTTCGTAAATATGCATAGGTAAGGCAGTCTGCGATATGGCTTTGCGTTGCTTTTTTGCCATTCATAGTATTCCTCCCGAGTAACATAATTCAAGTGAAAATCGGTCGTAGTTGAAAGTGATAAGGTATACTGTAGAGGATTATTTTTTTCAGATGAGAGAGTTGTTTTTTTCATGTTAGCATAAAGAAACAGACCTGTCAAAATATCCTTGTTCCTCTTTGCGCGGAAGAATAGACATGGGCAAGGTGCAAAGCGGAGTGTAGCCTACTCGAAAAAATAGCAAAGCCATTTTTTCGACGTTGTTTGGAACTTTTTGTGAATTTGCGCGTCTAAAGGGGAAAGCCACTTGACATAACTTGCGCGAATTTTGTACAATAAAGGTGAACATACCGATAAGGGGGAATCATTATGGATGGACGTCGGGTCAGTCGCCGCAAACCGCGGCGCAATCCGCTTTATATGCTTTTTATGGGACTGCTGGCGCTTTCGCTGGTGCTCCTGATCACCGTGGTCGTGCTGAGCTTCAAGCTCAAGAGCGCGCGCAGCGACCTCGCTGCGGCGCAGACAAAGATCGAGCAGCTGCGCGGCGGCTCGCAGACGGGCGAGGACGGCCGGACCACGAACGGAGAGGACGGCTCACTCACCGGCGAGAACGACGCGAGCGACCCCGCGCAGGACGGTAA
>CALAAN010000085.1 GCA_937884915.1 uncultured Oscillibacter sp. | reverse complement strand
CGCGGCGTGCTGGGGCGGCAGCTGCGCACCGTCAGACCAGTAGACCTTGTAGCCGTTGTATTCCTTGGGATTGTGCGACGCGGTCACGTTGATGCCAGCCTCGCAGCCGTATTCGCGCACGGCGAACGAGAGCTCGGGTGTCGGGCGCAGGGACTCAAAGAGCCTGACGGTGATGCCGTTGCCCGCCATGACGCAGGCTGCGGCGCGCGCAAACTCCATGGAGTGGTTGCGGCAGTCCATGCAGATGGCGACGCCCTTTTTCATGGCCTCTTCGCCCTCAGCGCGGATGACGTTGGCAAAGCCCTGCGTCGCCCAGCGGATGACGTGGCGGTTCATGTTGTGAAGGCCTGTGTACATCGTGCCGCGCAGGCCTGCCGTGCCGAATTCGAGCGGACCGTAGAAGCGGTTCTCAATCTCCTTTTCATCGTTTGCGATGGCCTTGAGCTCGTTTCTTTCCTCCTTGCTCAGCGCGGGGGAGGCGAGCCACTTTTCATATTCCTGACGGTAATTCATTGCATGTCCTCCTGTTCCGGAATTTCATCAATGGGGCGGATCAGATTTTTCGCGTCCTCGAGCATCGAGGACGGCACATAGAGCCATGTGCCGCTGCCGGGCATGCCGAGCACGATCTTGCCGAACGAGCCTTCGCCCTTATATTTGCGCAGCACGGGGATGTCATACGAGCGGAGCATGGCGCAGAGCATGTCCGTCTCGGCGTTCGTGTCCATCGCGACGGTCAGGAGTGCGGGCTCCTCCGGCGTGCCGTCGGCGGATTTTGGCCAGCGCTGCAAAAGGTTGTTTTCTGTCTTGCCCCAGGTGAGCTTTACTTCATCCGACATGGGCGGTGTCCTCCTTTATGTTGATGATGGGTCATTTGTGGTATTTGGTTCCGGCCTCGATCTGGTAGGCGCGGTAAACTTGCTCGAGCAGCATCACGCGCGCTAAGTGGTGCGGGAACGTCATCGGCGACATCGAGAGCCGCAGATCAGCTTTTTTCTTCAAATCCTCGTCAAGGCCGAAGCTCGACCCGATGAGAAACGTCAGCTGCGACGCACCGCGCGCGGCAAGCTGCTGCATCTTCTGGGAGAGAGCCACACTGCTCATTTCCTGCCCCTCGATGCACATGGCGATGAGCGCGCCGCCCTTGGGCAGCTTCTGCTCGATGAGCGCGGCCTCTTTTTTGAGCGCCTGGCGGATCTCCGCCTCGCTCGGCTCGTCGCCGAGGCGCTGCTCGGGCAGCTCCAAAAGCTCTAACTTGCAGTAGCGCGAGAGACGCTTTTCGTATTCCTTCACGGCCTGCTCGTAG
>CALAAN010000084.1 GCA_937884915.1 uncultured Oscillibacter sp. | reverse complement strand
CGCACTCGTAAAGGCCCGCGTAGCCGAGCGAGATCGTGGAATAGCCGTCGTAGAGGAGCTTGTCGATCGGCTCACCCTTTTTGAGTCTTGCGCATGCGCCATACTGCCAGAGAATGGGGGCCGCGTCGGAGAGCGTGCCCTTCAGGCGGTCGTGGCGGCAGCGCAGCGCGCGGTGGCAGAGCTCAAGGCGCTCTTCAAAGATCGTCCAGAACTTTTCAATGTTGCCGCCGGAGGAGAGCGCCACGTCGGGCAGGTTGATCGTGACGACGCCCTGATTGAAGCGGCCATAGTATTTGTGCTTGCCGGGAACGTAGTTGCCGGCGTTCGCGATGTTGCCGACACCCGCGTCGGTAAAGCGGTCAGGCGTCAGGAAGCTGCGGCAGCCCATGCAGGGGTACACATCGCCCTTGAGCTCGAGCATTTTCTTCTCGCTGATGTAGTCGGGTACCATACGGCGCGCCGTGCACTTGGCGGCGAGCTGCGTGAGGTAATAGTACGGAGAATCGTCGTGAATGTTGTCCTCTTCGAGCACGTAGATGAGCTTGGGGAAAGCGGGCGTGACCCACACGCCCTGCTCGTTCTTGACGCCTTGATAGCGCTGCTCGAGCATTTCTTCGATGATGACGGCAAGGTCGCGCTTTTCCTGCTCGCTTCTCGCCTCGTTGAGGTACATGAAAACGGTGATGAACGGCGCCTGACCGTTCGTGGTCAGAAGCGTGACAACCTGATACTGGATGGTCTGCACGCCGCGGCGGATCTCCTCGCGCAGGCGCTTTTCGACGATCTCGGTGATCTTGTCCTCCGTCGGCTCGACGCCGAGGGTTTCAACCTCGGCGAGCACCTGCTTTCTGATCTTCTGGCGCGAAACATCGACAAAGGGAGCAAGGTGCGTCAGCGAGATGGACTGGCCGCCGTACTGGTTCGAGGCGACCTGCGCGACGATCTGCGTCGCGATGTTGCAGGCAGTCGCGAACGAATGCGGGCGCTCGATGAGCGTTCCCGTGATGACCGTGCCGTTTTGCAGCATGTCCTCCAGGTTCACAAGGTCGCAGTTGTGCATGTGCTGGGCGTAGTAATCCGTATCGTGGAAGTGGATGATGCCCTCTTCATGCGCCTTGACGATATCCTCGGGCAGGAGCAGTCGGCTTGTCAGATCACGGCTCACCTCACCGGCCATATAGTCGCGCTGGGTGGAGTTGACGACGGGGTTCTTGTTGGAATTCTCCTGCTTGGCCTCCTCGTTGTTGCACTCGATGAGGGAGAGAATTTTATCGTCCGTCGTGTTGCTCTTGCGCACAAGCGAGCGGTTGTAGCGGTAGGTGATGTAGCGCTTGGCGACCTCGAACGCGCCGTGCGCCATGATCTGGTGCTCGACAAAGTCCTGGATCTCCTCGACCGTGGGCGCGCGGCCCAGACTCTGGCAGGAGAGCTCCACGCTCTCGGCGATGCGCTGGATCTGGACGGGCGTCATGCGGGCATCTTCATCCACCACGTCGTTGGCCTTCGTGACCGCGGCGATGATCTTGACGATATCAAATTCTACTTCTGCGCCGTTGCGCTTGATAACTCTCATGCTTCCCGTCTCCTGTTCTATAATATGTCCTTTACATAACACAACACAACATCTTGTGGTGACCTTCATAACAGCAAACCAATTATTGCACATGAGACTCGGCATTGCAAGTCCTAAGTGCAGAAAAAGTAAAACAATATCGGAGCCTCAACTTTGACACTATTGACGAAACGCCTTGAATGATGCGGGATAGCGCATTATTTCAATTTGACGTAAAAATCAACAAGACATAAGTAATACTAATAATAGATATGCAAAATTGACTCTTTTCATGGGCGAAAAATGTGACTATAATAACTCGGTTGAAAAATTTGAGCAGGACTCGCAGAGCGGGCCCGCTCCGGATTGGAGGATCAATACAATGGCAAATTGCGCGATCGTAGGAATCAACTGGGGCGATGAAGGCAAGGGCCGCATGGTCGACTACCTCACGGACCATTACGACGTGGTCGTCCGCTATCAGGGCGGCGGCAACGCGGGCCACACCGTGGTGAATGAAAAGGGCAAGTTCGCCCTGCATCTGCTGCCGAGCGGCATTTTCCGCGACGGCGTTGTGAACATTCTGGGCAACGGCGTGGCGCTGGACTGCGAAAACCTGCTCAAGGAAATGGAGACGCTGCGCGCGGCCGGCGTTGCCATCACGCCGGAGAACCTGAAGGTCAGCGACCGCGCGTCGCTGCTGCTGCCCTGGCACCGCGAGCTCGACGCGCTCGAGGAAGCGCGCCTTGCCGACAAGAAGTACGGCTCGACTAAGCAGGGCATTGCGCCGTTCTACGGCGACAAGTACCAGAAAAAGACCGTGCAGGCAGGCGAACTCCTGCACCCCGAGCACTTGAAGGAGCACCTTGCCGACCTTCTCGAGTGGAAGAACCTGACGCTCCAGAAGATCTACGGCGCAAAGGGCTACACGATGGACGAGCTGATGAGCTGGGTCGAGACCTACTGCGGCGCGATCAAGCCCTACATCACGACACCGGCCGTTTCCTGAGAAACGTGCAGAAGGAGGGCAAGTCCATCCTCTTTGAAGCCCAGCTCGGCGCGCTGCGCGACCTCGATTATGGCATCTATCCCTACACCACCTCTTCGAACGCCGTTGCGGCGTACGCACCTGTCGGTTCGGGATTTCCCACGGCGAAGCTCGACGAGGTCGTGGGCGTGGTGAAGGCGTACTCGTCCTGCGTGGGTGAGGGCCCGTTCGTCTGCGAATGGTTCGGCGAAGAGGCGCAGCAGCTGCGCGACGCGGGCGCGGAGTACGGCGCGAAGACCGGCAGACCCCGCCGCGTCGGCCCCATCGATCTGGTCGCGACGCGCTACGGCGTGGAGACGCAGGGCGCAACGAACATCGCCCTCACGAAGCTCGATATTTTAAGCTACATGGACAAGATCCCCGTCTGCGCGCACTATGAATTGAACGGCGAGCAGACCGACGACTTCCCGTTCCCCGTGCTGCTGCAGGACGCCAAGCCCGTTGTCGAGTATCTGCCCGGCTGGCAGTGCGACATTTCCGGCGCGCGCAAGTGGGAGGACCTGCCCGAGAATGCCCGCAACTACGTCGAATACGTCGAAAAGGCCATCGGCTGCCACATCGGCTTCGTCTCCGTCGGCGCGGAGCGCGAGAGCCTCATCATCCGCTGAGATACCAAAGTAAAGAGGGGACGAAGGCCCCCTCTTTACTTTTCTGTTGCAACTTTGCCTCATTCTATATAAAATATGAACAGCAACCGCTGAGAAAGAAAAGGAGAACCCTATGCGCAAGGATATTTACGAGTCCCCGCTTTCGTCCCGCTATGCGTCCGAATACATGCTGCACCTCTTTTCCCCTGATATGCGCTTCCGGACGTGGCGCAGACTGTGGGTGGCGCTTGCCCGCGCCGAGCATGAGCTGGGCCTGCCCATCACGCAGGAGCAGGTCGACGAGCTCGCCGCGCACATCATCGACATCGACTACGAGGTCGCCGAAAAGCGCGAGCATGAGGTGCGCCACGACGTGATGGCGCATGTGTACGCCTACGGTAAGGCGGCCCCCTCCGCCGCCGGCATCATCCACCTCGGCGCGACGAGCTGCTATGTGACGGACAACGCCGATCTGGTGCTCTATCGCGACGGCCTCAAGTACCTGCGCACACAGCTTCTCAGCGTGATGGTGAACCTTGCGGCCTTTGCCCGTGAATACGCCGCAACGCCGACGCTCGGCTACACGCACTATCAGCCCGCGCAGCCCGTGACGATCGGCAAGCGCGCGACGCTGTGGATGCAGGACTTCCGCTCGGACCTCGAAGAGCTCGACTTCGTCATCGGCTCGATGCGCTTCCTCGGCTGCCGCGGCACGACCGGCACGGAGGCGAGCTTTGTTGACCTCTTCGAGGGCGACGGCGACAAGGTCGATGAGATGAACCGCCGCATCGCTTCCGAGTTCGGCTTTGAAAAGTGCTTCTCCGTCAGCGGTCAGACCTATCCGAGAAAGGCGGACAGCCGCATTCTGAACGTGCTCTCATCCATTGCGCAGAGCGCGTATCGCATGGCGAACGACATCCGTCTGCTCCAGCACGATCGTCAGGTCGAGGAGCCGTTTGAAAAGAACCAGATCGGCTCATCCGCGATGCCCTATAAGCGCAACCCCATGCGCTCCGAGCGCATCTGCTCGCTCAGCCGCTACCTGATGGCCGACGCGGCCAACGCGCCGATGACGGCCTCGACCCAGTGGCTCGAGCGCACGCTCGACGACTCGGCCAACCGCCGCATCTCGCTGCCGGAGGGCTTTCTCTGCGCCGACGCGGTGCTGCGCCTGTGCCAGAGCGTGACGAACGGCCTGCACGTGAACGAAAAGATCGTCGAGCGCACGCTGCGCGAGTATCTGCCGTTCCTTGCGACTGAGAATATCATGATGGAGGCCGTCAAGCGCGGCGGCAACCGTCAGGAGCTGCACGAAAAGATCCGCCAGCACTCCATGGCCGCGACCGCCCGCATGAAAGAGGGCGAGCCGTGCGACCTCTTAGACCGCCTCGCGGGCGATCCGGCGTTCGGCATGACGCGCGAGGAGCTCGATCAGGTTATGGAGCCCAGGCTCTACATTGGCCGCTGCGAGCAACAGGTGCTGCGCTTCCTCGACGAGTGCGCGCCTCTTTTGAAAGATGCCGCCGCGGAGGACGGCGCGATCGATCTGTAAGAAATCAAAAAACAGGGAAGATGATGAGATGAAACGCCTTACGACAAAAACGCATGGACAGATGTCCGACTCGTTTTCGACGGCACTGTTTATCATTCTGTCCGGCGGTTTGCAGGACGCTTACACATATTGCTGCCGCGACAACGTGTTCGCCAACGCGCAGACGGGCAATATCGTGCTGATGAGCACGCACCTTTTTGAAGGCGACTGGGCGGGCGTTTTCCGCTATTTTGTGCCGGTGATCTCGTTCATGGCGGGTATTTTTGTCGCCGAGTGCGTCCACCGCCGCTGCAAGAGCATGGAAAAGGTGCACTGGCGGCAGATCATCATTCTGGCGGAGATTATTCTGCTGTTCTGTGTCGGTTTCCTGCCGCAGGAGGTCAATACCTTTGCCAACGCGCTTGTCTCGTTCGTCTGCGCGATGCAGGTGCAGACGTTTCGCAAGGTACGCGGCCACGCGTACGCGAGCACGATGTGCATCGGCAATATGCGCAGCGGCACGGACGCGCTGTGCGCCTATTTCCACACGCACGACAAGAAGATTTTGCAGAAGTCGATGACCTATTTTGCCGTGATCGGCGTGTTCGCCGTCGGCGCAGGCTTTGGCAGCGTGCTGACAAAGCAGTTTGGCGAAAGAGGCATCTGGGTCTCGTGCATTCTGCTGACGGTCAGCTTCCTGATGATGTTCGTGCGCGAAGATGTGGAAAAAGCATAGTGGATTCGAAGCAGGGGAGACGGGGGAGATCCCGTCCCTCTGCTTTTTGTCTGCAAAAATGAAAGATCACGCGCGTTGCTTGGGCAAAAGCGGGCAGAATACCAATAAGTGAACAAACGGTAAAAGCTGCGTATTCCTGTACAAAAGATAGCGAGTGTCCATGGAATCAGGCGGGGAAATGTGCTATAAAAAACTGTAAAGAGAAATGCACAAAATTGATCGCTAAATTGCATGACATATTTGAAAAATAAATATTGATTTATTTATTGAAACAATCTATAATATGAAAAGCTGAGCGGGAGAGCTTTCTCTCGCCGCAGCGCTAAAAGAGGTGAACAACAACATGGCAATGGAAGAATTACAGCAGGTGCAGGAGCTGGAAAAAGAGCTTGCAGCACAGTATGCCGCCGCACAGGCGGACGCCAAGCGCCGCATCGCCGTTGAGCAGCGCGCCGCTGCCCGAGAGATCGAGGACAGCCGCCGCAACGCCGACGTGGAGGCGCGGCAGCTGATGGCAGAGGCTGAGCAGCGCGCCAGTGAGGAGACAGAAAAGATCCTCGCCAAGGCGCGCACGGAATGCGAGAGGATGCAGAGCGCGGCGCGCGCAAACCTTGAGCGTGCGGCGCAGTGGATCGCGGAAGAGGTTGTGAACGACAAATGGCAATCGTAGCAATGAAGCATCTCCGCCTCCTCGGCATGGAGAGCGAGCGCGAGGCGCTGCTCAAGGCCATGCAGAACATGGAGTGCGTGGAGATCTCAAGTATCGACGGCAGCGAAGAGGCGCTGAAGTCAGGCTTTGCTAAGCCCGACGACAAGGCGCTGATGGGTGCGCAGGAGGCGTCTCGTGCGTACCGCACGGCGCTTGTCTCGCTCGACCGCTTCGCGCCGGAGAAAAAAGGAATGTTTCGCAAGCGGCGGGGCGTTTCCCGCGCGGCGTTTTTCAGCGCCGAGAGCGAGGAAAATGCCCGCACCGCGGCGGAGACGATCAATCGGGACACGCGCCGCCTCGGCGAGATCGAGAGCGAGCGCACAAAGAATGAGACGCTGCGAGCTTCCCTCGCCCCATGGCTGACGGTCGACGCGCCGCTCGGCGGCGCGGACGGTGCGCTCTCGATGTTTTTCGGCACGGTGGGCCTGAATGTGACGGACGATGCGCTCAAAGCGCTGGCCGATTCGCTGGACGGGCTTCTCGCCTGGCAGCAGGCCTCGAGCGATAAGTCGCTGCGCTATCTTCTCGTGATATGCCACGGAAGCGTGAAGGAGCGGGCGCTGAGCGCGCTGCGCGACCTCGGCTTTTCCACCGTGAGCTTTCGCGGCATGACCGGTACGGCGAAGGAAAACGACAAAGTGCTCAAAGAAAATCTTGCCGCGCTCGAAAAAGAGCGGCAGGAGATCGAGCAGCGCATCGCGGGCCTTGGCGGCAAGCGGGAGGCGCTTTTGGAAGCGAGCGACCGCGCGGCCATCGCACTGCGGCGTGAAGAGGGGAAAAGCAGACTTCTTGGCACGGACAAGGTCTTCTTATTGGAAGGCTGGCTGCCCGCCGACCGCTGCGCAGATCTCGAAAAAACGCTTGAGCCGTTTACCTGCGCGATCGAAACGCGTGAGCCGACGGAGGACGAGTACCCGCAGGTACCGGTGCAGCTCAAGAATAACAAGCTGACGCGGCCGCTCAATATGGTCACGGAGATGTATTCGCTCCCAGCCTACGGCACGCTCGACCCGAACCCGCTGATGGCGCCGTTTTTCATTTTGTTCTACGGCATCATGATGGCGGATATGGGCTATGGCCTCTTGATGATGATCGCCTCGGTCATCATCAGCAAAAAGTACCGGCCCAAGGGCACGAGCGGCGAGCTGTTCAGCCTGCTCGGCCTCTGCGGCATCAGCACGTTCATCATGGGCGCGCTGACGGGCGGATTTTTCGGCGACTTTCTCACGCAGCTTGTTGCCATCGTCAGCCCCGGCACGGTCTTCGCGCTGCCGAAGCTCTTCGACCCGCTCGACGATCTGACGATGATCTTGATCGGCTCGATGGCGCTCGGCATGGTGCAGATCATCACCGGCATGGCCATCAGTTTGATCGAAAAGTGCAAGCGGAAAAAGTTCCTCGACGCCTTTTTCGAGGAGATCACGTGGTGGATCGTGTTTGTCGGCATCGCGCTTTTAGCGCTCGGCAATGGCGCGGTGGTGCTGTACGCCGGATGTACGCTGGTGCTGCTCGGGCCCATCGTGCAGGGCAAGGGCTGGGGCAAGCTCACAGGCGTGTTCGGCTCGCTCTATAACCATGTGACGGGCTATTTCGGCGACATTTTGTCCTACACGCGACTGATGGCGCTGATGCTCGCGGGCAGCGTGATCGCGCAGGTGTTCAACATGCTCGCGGCGATGCCGGGGAACGTGATCGCGTTCGTCATCATCTCGATGCTCGGCAACGCGATGAACTTCGGGCTCAATCTCCTCGGCTGCTACGTGCACGATCTGAGATTGCAGTGCCTGGAATTTTTCAACAAGTTCTACGTCGACGGCGGAAAGCCTTTCCGCCCCATGACGCTGGACACGGAATATGTCGATTTACAGTAAATTGCAGAAAAAACGGAAAAACCGTAAGGAGGATAAAACATGGGTATCTTTGAATTGACGACGGGCGGCGCCATCGGTATGCTGGGCGCGGGTCTTGCTGTTTGCCTCGCGGGCGCGGGCAGCGCACGCGGCACGGGTCTTGCCGGCGAGGCCGGCACGGGACTTCTATGCGAGGACCCGAGCAAATTCGGTAAGGTGATGATTTTGCAGGTCATCCCCGGCACGCAGGGCCTGTACGGCCTGGTCATCGGCTTCCTCTGCCTGATGCGCATGGGCGTGCTGAACGGCACGTATGTCGACATGTCGCTACAGGAGGGCCTTCGTTACTTCGCGGCCTGCATGCCCATCGCCATCGGCGGCGGCATCTCGGCAGTCGCACAGGGCCGCGTCGCCGCGGGATCGATCAACATTCTGGCGCGCCAGCCTGAGCACTGGTCAAAGGGCATGGTGCTGTGCATCGTGGTCGAGTTCTACGCGATCCTTTCGCTGCTGGCGTCGATCATGATGCTGCTCAACATCGGCTAAAGCGCCCACGGAAAGGCGGAAACGCAATGAACGGAATGGAAAAGATCACCGCGCGCATGAAAGAGGACGCGGTGCGCTCGCTCAGCGAGCTGAACGCGCAGACGGAGCAGGAGCTCCGGCGCATCCGCGAAGAGAGCGCCGCGCGCGCGGAAAAAGAGCGCGAGACGGCGGACGAGCGCGCGCATCTTGCCGCGCAGGAGCGCTATGAGCGCCTCTGCTCTGCGGCGGAGATGGAGACGCGCAAGCTGACGCTCAGCGCCAAGCAGAAGGTGCTCGTCGAGACTTACGACCGCGCGCTGGAGATCCTCTGCTCCATGCCGCGCGAGGAGTATCTTTCGCTGCTGGTGCGTCTGCTGAAAGCAGCGGGCGGCAAAGGTGACGAGGCCATCGCCCTGAGCGCAAAGGACCGCAATGAGATCGGCGAAACGCTCGTCGAGCGGGCGAACAAGGAGCTGGACGCGCATTACACGCTTGCGGGCGAGGCGGCGGACATCCGCGCGGGCCTCGTGCTCGTAAGTAAAGACTGCGATGTGAACTGCTCGTTTGAAACGCTTCTCGCGCTCTCGCGCGAGAAGACCGAGCGCGGCGCGGCAAAGCTCCTCTTCGCAGAATAAGGAGGGGATCGGATGCAGCAGTATCGGGATACGGACTACGCAGCGGTCTCCGCGGCGCTGCATGCGCGCGAGGCAAAGCTCCTGACTCAGGCGATGGCCGAGCGGATGATCGACGCCGCTACGCCGGACGAGAGCTACAAGACGCTTTTGGAATGCGGCTACGCGCCGCTTGAGCGCTGCACGCTCGAAAATGTGGAGCACGCGCTCTCGCAGGCGCGCAGGGAGCTCTACCGCGAGGTGAGCGTGCTGGCGCCGGACAAGCGCATCGTCGAGCTCTTTCAGATCAAGTACGACTATCACAACGCAAAGCTCGCGCTCAAGAGCAAGCGCGGCGGCGAAGATGTTTCGCGCCTTGCGATGGACTGCGGCCGCTTCGACGCGCAGGAAGTGCTTCGCGGCGAGACGAGCGCCGTTTCCGCGGCGATGAGCCGCGCGAGCGAAGCGGGCCACAGCGGCGATGTCCGCATGGCGGAGCTGCTGCTCGATCGAGCCTGCTATGAGGAGATGAGCGCGCTCGCAGACGAGACGGGCAGCGCATTTTTGAAGGACTACGTCGCGCTCCAGATCGACGCGATCAATCTGCGCACGCTTGTGCGCGCACAGCGCATGGGCTGCGAGGATGACGTGTTTGCGGCGGCGATGCTGCCGGGCGGGCACATTCCGGCGGGGCAGCTCAAAGGCGCGCGCGGCGATCATTTATCGTCGCTTACGCACGGTACGCCGCTTGACGGCGCGGGTGAGCTCGCGGCAAAGCTGCTGGACGGCGGCGGGAGCCTGACGGAATTTGAGCGCGCGTGCGACGATGCGCTCATGTCCTATTTGCAGCGCTCGCGGCGCACGCCGTTCGGACCCGAGGTCGTGGCGGGCTATCTTGGCGCGAAGGAAGCGGAGTTCACCGCTGTGCGCACCATTTTATCCGGCAAGATCGCGGGCATCGCGGCAGAGGACATCCGCGCGCGGCTGCGCATGAGTTGTCTCTAAGGGAGGCGGCAGCATGAATAAGATCGGAGTCATCGGCGGGCGCGACAGCGTTTTGGGCTTCCGCGCCCTCGGGCTCGACACCTGCATCGCGGAAAACGGCGAGCAGGCGAAAGCCGCCCTCCACCGTATGGCGAAGGAAAACTACGACATCATCTA
>CALAAN010000083.1 GCA_937884915.1 uncultured Oscillibacter sp. | reverse complement strand
ATAGCATAAAAAAACCTTGCAGACTTATCTGCAAGGTTTAACGTGGTGGAAGAGGGTGGATTCGAACCACCGAAGCCGAAACAACAGATTTACAGTCTGCCCCATTTGACCGCTCTGGAACTCTCCCATATTCGGTTTTCGTTGAGGTTGGAAAAAAACTGGAGCTGGTGGACGGATTCGAACCCCCGACCTGCTGATTACAAATCAGCTGCTCTACCAGCTGAGCTATACCAGCATCTCAGCAACGAACAGGTTGTATATTACCAGACTTCGATCCGTTTGTCAACAGGGAATTTGAAAAAAGGAGGAATTTTGTTGTACGCAGGAAGAAGGCACCCTTCGCCGGTGCGCGCGGTCTGCTCGCTCTGCGCGCAGGACATTTACGCGGGGGAGACGCTGTGGTATCGGAACGGCGTCACCGTCTGCGCGGACTGCTTTCCGCGCTTTGCGCGCGAGGAACTTCGGCCGTTTGAGTACATATTAGGAGGGGATTGTGCGCTATGACGCTGTATCAGATGTCTTTCGTCTACCGCGAGGACGCGCTGCGCTTCCGCATGCGCATCACGGTGCTGCGCGAGCAGGCCAAGGCCGCGCCGACGAAGGAAGAGCGCGAGCGCTTCAAGCGCCGCATTTTAGAGCTCCAGCAGCTCCAGCGCCAGTCGCGCGAGCTCGCCGAGCTGACGAGACACTATTATGAAAGGGGCTATTACCGCAATGAAAAGTACACCTTATAGTATGCGCAACAATGAGATCTATGGCGACATGACCGCCTGGATCGTCGCGCACGCGGGCGACAACGAGAGCGACCTCATGCGGCTCAAGCGCAACCTGCGTCTTGCCCGCGAGGAGGAACTCACCGCCCGCCAGCGCGAGCTGCTGCGCCTGCGGTATGAGGAAAACATGACCGTGACCGAGATCGCTGCGGCCATTGGGCGGGACAAGTCCACGGTGTCGCGCACTCTCTCCCGCGCGCGGAGAAGACTTTACAAGTGCCTCCGCTATGGGATATAATCAAAAAGCGACAAACGAACAAGACCCGCACGGGTACATAGAATGACTGGCAGTGCGGAGAAAAGAGAGGGCAAGAGCTATGCTGCACAAAGCGCTGCAAAACAAGTGGGCGCGCGTCCTGATCGCGGTTTTCGCAACATTCCTCTACGCGCTGGGCGTGAACCTTTTCATCGTGCCGATGGGACTTTATTCCGGCGGTGTGGTCGGATTGAGCCAGATCATCCGAACGCTGCTCGCGCAGGCCGTCGAGCTGCCCGCGGGGGTGGATATCGCCGGTATTTTGTACTTTCTTATCAACATTCCGGTGCTGTACCTCGCGTGGCGTGACCTCGGGCGCGCGTTTTTGATCCGCACGCTGATCTGCGTGGGCGCGTCGTCGTTCTTTTTGAGCGTGATCCGGTCTCCCGCCGTGCCGATTCTGGATGAGCGCCTTGCCTCGTGCCTTGTCGGCGGCATTCTGTGCGGCTTTGCCCTTGGCTTGGCGCTGACCTGCGGCTGCTCGACCGGCGGACTCGACGTGGTCGGACTGTGCCTCACCAAGCGCGGCAGCCGCTTTACCGTCGGGCGTTTTTCGCTGGGCTTCAACATCGCGCTCTACGTCGCCTGCGCGCTGCTCTTCGACATCCAGACGGCCATCTACTCCGTCATCTACACGGTGTTCTGCTCGCTTTTCATCGACCGCGGACATCAGCAGAATATCAACGTGCAGGTGCTCATCTTTACAAAGGACGCAGACCCCGAGCTCCCGCACAGCATCATGTCACGTCTCGGCCGCGGCGTGACGTATTGGGAGGGCAAGGGCGCGTATACGGAGAGCGACATGCGCATTCTGTGCGTCTGTGTCTCGAAGTTCGAGGTTGCGGAATTGCAGGAGACCGTGCGTGAGCTCGACCCCCGCGCCTTTTTCATCGTGCAGGAGGGTGTGCGCATCGGCGGTAATTTTCTCAGAAAGATCTCGTGAATTCATTCGGCTTTCCCGTGAAGACGCTCTGCACAGGCAGAGCGCCTTCTTTTTGCTTATTTAACTATTTTGAAAAATCATCCATGGTTTCTAAAACATTCAAGGATGTTTTATTGCGTTTTTCTATCAATCGTGATAGCATTACCTCAATCTTTTATTGTGCCGCAGCAGTGTCCTTTTCCCGAAGACACGCGGCATGAAAAAGTCCCGCAGAGAATAAACAATCATCAAACCTCAATGAGATGTGGAGGGATCTTTTCATGTTTGACCAGTATTTTGAAAAATTCGATTTAGCTCCTGAGATCACCGCGGCACTCAAAAAGTGCAAGTGCATCGCCTATGCCGAAACGAAGGAAGAGCTCGAGGAGATGGCCTACGGCCCCACACACACCTCCCGCTACGACGTGGTCTACCCCATCGAGGGCAAGGGCACGGTCAAGGAGGCGGAAGTCGTGCGCTGCAAGAACGGCTGCGTCGTCAACTTCATGGAAGACTACATGCGCCGCCGCGACCCGAACAGCATGGCCATCGGAGATGATCTCCCCTCCGACAAGCCGCGCTTCAAGGACCGCTTCGGCTACGACTTCTCGTCGCTTCGCCAGGAGACGCTCGACTGGCTCTCGACGCAGCAGGTCATCATGCTGCCGTTTTCCGCCGGTCCGCGCGCCCACGGCTATCCGAGCCTGATGATCTGCCCGCTCAACGCCGCGTTCTTTGCACTGTCGCTGGCGAACATGCAGGGCTTTACGAGCATTGTCGACGTGCCGGAGCACTATAAGCCCCGCGCCATCATCTTTGTCGCGCCGCCGTTCCGCCACACGCATTTTGACGGCAAGCAGGTCGTCGTGCACAACCGCTCCAAGGACATGCACGAGGTCTGGGCCTACAACCTCTATCCGGGCCCCAGCGCCAAAAAGGGCGTCTTCTCGCTGCTGCTCGACATCGGTGAGCAGGAGGGCTGGGTCTGCTGCCACACAAGCGCGGCCATGGTTGAAACCCCATATGAAAACGAGATCGTGTTTATGCATGAGGGCGCGTCCGGCGGCGGCAAGAGCGAAATGCTCGAGGACTTCCACCGCGAAGAGGACGACCGCCTGCTCATCGGTACGCACACGGTCACGGGCGAAAAGTATTACATGACGCTCGGCGAGAGCTGCAAGATCCATCCCATCGCCGATGATATGGCCTGCGCGCTCAAGAGTTTCCAGGATCCCGAGAGCGGCAAGCTGCGCATCCTCGATGCCGAGGACGGCTGGTTTTTGCGTATGGACGGCATGAACGCCTACGGCAACAGCCCGCTTTATGAGCGTATCTGTATCCATCCGAGCGAGCCGCTGGTCTTTTTCAACATGGACGGCGTGCCCGGTGCGACCTGCCTGATCTGGGAGCATGTGATCGAGTCAAACGGCAAGCCCTGCTCTAACCCGCGCGTCATCCTGCCGCGCAAGATGGTCGACAACATCGTGCCCGACACCGAGCCTGTCGAGGTCGACGTGCGCAGCTTCGGCGTGCGCATGCCGCCATCTACCGCGAAGGACCCGAACTACGGCGTCATGGGTATGCTGCAGGTCATTCCTCAGTCCATTGCCTGGCTTTGGAGGCTCATCTCGCCGCGAGGCTTTAAGAATCCGTCCATCGCTGACGCGAACGCCGGCAGCGGCCTGAAGGCCGAGGGCGTCGGCTCCTACTGGCCGTTCGCCACGGGTCTCAAGGTCACACAGGCAAACCTGTTGCTCGAGCAGATCATGAGCTGCCCCAAGACGACGAATGTGCTGATCCCCAACCAGCACATCGGCGCTTATCACGTGGGCTTCATGGGCGAGTGGATCTCGCGCGAGTATCTCGCGCGCCACACCGGCTTCGTGCGCGAGAAGCATCTGGTGCCTGCGCGCTGCCCGCTGTTCGGCTACGCGCTCGATGAAATGAAGCTCGACGGTCAGTTTATCCGTCAGACGTTCCTGCGCCCTGAAACGCAGTCCAAGCTCGGCAATGCGGGCTATGACGCTGGTGCCAAGATCCTGACCGACTTCTTCAAAGAGCAGCTCCAGCAGTTCATCTCCGACGATCTCGACCCGCTGGGCCGCGAGATCATTGACTGCTGCCTGCACGACGGCACGCTGGATGATTACCTCCAGCTCACACCGATGAAGCTGAAATAATTTCAGCACTTTTTTGGAAAATTTCCCCACCTGATGTGGGGAACGCGGGAAAGGGGGCCATTCTCTCACGTGAGAGAATGCTCCCTTTCTTCGCACAAGTGCGAGGGGAAATGCCGCCTGCGGGCGGCAGAGTCAAAGGGGCCATTCTCTTTCGCAAAAGAGAATGGCCCCTTTGGAACCCCAA
>CALAAN010000082.1 GCA_937884915.1 uncultured Oscillibacter sp. | reverse complement strand
GCCGGGTTCTGTTTCTCGATAGGTTCGCTCATTTTTTGTACCTCCGTTTTTTGTCAGGGCCGTCGCCCTGCGGTTTAACGCCTCTCGGCGATATAGCAAAAGGGCCAACCGCCGAAGCGGTCAGCCCTTTTTGACTTTGAGGATATTTAAGGTTTTGCGATTGTGATAATATCAGTCGCAATCTTTGCGATTTTCTGCATCGCGCTGTTTTCGCTCAGGTATTGTGCGCCCTTCAGTGTGATTCGGACATTTTTGACGTCGACGTACTGATTGCCGAGGATGTCTTTCCCGACCTTCGCGCCCGCGATATACTCCTCATCCAGAAGCATCTGGATAACGTTCATCCACTCATCTTCTGGGACATTGAGCGCCGAGGGGCTTATGATCTGCCCCATATAGTCGGCTTTCTTCTTGTGCTCGAGGCTATACAGGATTTTATATGCGATTTGCAGCGTGCTCATTTCAGCACCTCGATACTTTCAATCTCGTCCGGGTAAAAGGATTTAATTTCGCCGCTGTCGAGCTCAATGTCCATGCAATCCTGCGTGCCGTCTATCTCCTCAGCGTCTAAAACCATAACGACGTTCCCGACGAACTCGATTCCGTTTTCTGTCTTGAGCTTTATGCGGGGCAGCGAATTTGCATAATCCCAGATATTAACCATGTTGCTCCTCCTTCGGAATCGTCGGAACTATGTGGGTTCCTTTTTTCGCATATACGATCATGATTCGCTTTGTGTCGTGGAAAGCATTATTTGCGTAATATTTCCCAATCGCTCTGTCTAAGTTTCTGTACTCTCTGATTTCCATCGGCGCGTTTAACGGCATCTTGACCGTAACAGTGCCTGTGCAAGCGTACTTATCGACGATCTCCTGCGCTTCCTGTATGCTGACGGACAAAATGCTTTGTGGCGTTTGCCCTTTCGCGAGCCGGGCAGCCTTATACTGCTCAAACTGTGGCGTTCCTTCGATGTGCCGCGCCTGGACCTGCGGGCGGATCGCTGTGGAGACTTCCCCGCTCGCGATTCTTTCTTTCAGTATAGCAGTGTTTTTGCTATTTTGCAACGCCGCTTGCTTCGCTGCTTCTTCACGCGCGGATTTTATCGAGCGTGCCTGAATCTCCGATGCCTCGTCAGAGTGCCGAGCTTCCATCCGCGCCCGCTGCTCCGGCAGCTTCGCGGCTTTGCTGAAATCTTTGTACTTCTGCGTCAGCCGTCGAGCTTTGATGCTCGCGGCCTGCGCTTCGTCTTTAAGCCCGGCCTTTTCAAACGCAATGGCGCGGCGCTTCTGCTTGCGGATGCTGTTTTCCATCCGGCGCTGCATCTGCGTCGCCTCATATGCGGAGTAGTGCTTTCCGTCATACGTCACGTCGTGTCCGTCGTCGATATGTGCAAGCTCCTCGTCGGTGTAGGTGCGCTCGGAGACGCCAGGGATAAACGGAAAGCGCCGGTGCTTGCAATTAACCCCTTCGAGGCCGTCGACCTCGCCGAGGCCGCACACCTTGTAAATGCTCGGGTAGATGTCGCCCGTGCGCTCGCTGTACACTCTTCCCTGCCAGTCCTTGTGAGACGACCATGGAGACGGCCCCGGCTTGTCGCGCGCGCCGGAGTGCGCGGACACCTCAAAATAGTGCGTGCCGAGATATTCGGCAGATTGCACAGTGTATTTGTCGCAGAGCTGCGACACGCCCGTCATCACCGCCCGCCGAACGGCGACGTCGACCTGCTCCGTCCTGCCGCTCTCGTATGATACAACGCGGAGCCCGCTGTCGGCGAGCTGCCGGACAGCGGAGGAAATCGCCTGATTATACCCCGTCGTTCCGCTCTCGATTTGCAGCACGGCGTTATCCAACGCCCATTGGTACGCCTTGGCCGGGGCAAGCGTCGTGCGCCCGCCGTCCACCACAAACGCCATGGAGCGCGTGAGATTGCGATACTCCCCTAAAGTCTGGCGGCGGATCGCGTCGATCTCTGCCTCGCCGACGAGAAATTCCGGCTGCGTGAGCGCCGCGAAGTCGATGAGATCAGTGTAGTACGTTTGATTCCGCGCCACGACGTCAGAAATCAGCTCGTCGAGCTTCTGTTCGCCGATGCCGGTTTCCTGCTGGATGGCCTTTTTGATCTCGTCAAGGTCAACGCCCTGTGCGCGTAAAGCTCGGATGTGCTGCACGGTTACCTCATTGAGCCGGTCGGCCAGATCAAGGCGCGAGCAGATACCGGATAAGAGCGTCAGCTCGAGGCTGCGGAAAAGCTCGGCAAGCTCCTCCGGGAGCGAGTCGAGTAACGCAGGAGTAAACGGGTATTTCTGCATCGCCCGTCACCTCACTCCGTCTCGCTCTCGCCCTCGTCGGTCATGTCCTCGGCCTTCGGCAGCGCCGCCTTGGCCGTCGCCTCGTCTTCGTTCATCCATTTTGCACGAAATTCCCAGTCATTCATGATTCCGGCAGACAACATCTGCATATCCCGCGAGAAATTCGTCGTGTCGTCTTCGATGATTGAGTCGTCGAAGTCGATGGAGATTTCGACGTTTTCATCGAGGCCGAGGCCCATTGCGGCATTGCCCAGCCGAAGGATGATCCGACAAAGCTCGTCGAGCGCTTGCTCGAGGATAATCTCATGCTTTTTGATCGTCCGGAAAAGCGTGGAATTTTCTGAAATAACCTGCGTGGCCGTCGCGATGCTGCCGCCGTCGAAGCGGTAATACGTCTCGCCGAAACCGCACTTGCTCGACAGGATGTTGAGCTGATCCTGAATGCCTGTGTTGTGCTCGGCCGTGCGAAGCGTCATATCAATAGGCGTGATCGCCGAGTCATTGACGACGTCCTCAGGGAGGACGTAGAAGACGACGTCGGACGGGTCGAAAACCGGCTCGCCGTCGAGGAACTTACTTGCGGACGGCTTAACCATGATGCGCTTTTTGCCGAGGACAAATTCGTTGACGTAGCTGTCGTAGGCGATGTCCACGCCCTGCATCACGTCGATGGCGTTTGCGTACACCGAGATGCCTGTCGGCAGCAGGTAGTTGTAGTTGTTGGCGATGTTCGGCCGATCAATTACAAACTGCCGCCGGTCGCTTCCGGTGTGGACGACCGGCGGGATGCGTTCAAAGCCCGCGACGTTGGCAAGCTGCTCATCCGACAGAAGCTCGTTATCGTATCGGTAGATGCGATTCTCGATGATATACAGTCCGTCCGTGCCCTTTTTGTGGATTTGCAGATAGGCGTAGTCCTTCCCGTCGCGCGTCACAACGGACGAAAAAGCGCACTCGCTGATATAGCCGTTGCTCCACGCCAGCGGGTAAATATTCTCAATCGTTACGTAGTCGATCGCGATTCCGGACGCGTTGCCGGGGATGATCTCGCCGCCCTCGCTGACTTCCTGCCCCACGACGCGTGGGATGTACGCGACCGTGCCGAGTGCGGATTTCATTTCCTGCATCTCGTTTGCCCGGACGGTAAAGTTATTCTCCGTCAGGATGCGGTCGACAAATTCCTGCTCGCGCTGGCCCTCCAAGGTGATCTGTACCTTTTCGTTCATCAGGAGGTTCGCCCAATCCTCGCAGAGCTTTTTGCCCATGCCGAGCGAATAGCGCTTGCACGCGACGATACTCGCGCCGTTGCGCACGCGGTACGAGTGGAAGCCTTTGACTTTGCCCTGATACCAGCTTTTCCATTCGGCGACTTTGCCGTAAAACGCTTCTGGGATCGTGGTATATCCCAGCTCTGTTAGCTTTTGTACAATTGAATTGCTCATGCTACACCCCAGTACTTTGCTTCCCCGGCTTTTCTCGCCGCAGCAGCTTCTTCAAGCGTGTTAAATCTTCCCAAATGGATTTTCTTACTATCTACGTAGATAACTGCCCTATACTGGCCTCTATCCATGTGGACGCCCTTAACCCCAACTTTGTTGTTTTTTTGGATTCGCTTGTTCCTCGCCTGCTCCGTCCACGTTGCCCATCTGCAATTTTCTGGGGAGTAGTCGCCATCACAATTGATCCTGTCGATGCTCAGGCCATCTTCGTATCCGTGAGATAACGCCCAATTGAGAAATGGCGCAAACGTGGTGCTCCACTCGTCGCAGACATGAATCCCGCGTCCTCCGTAATCTGGGTAATCTTTGCACACTTCGTTGTTGCACCTCTGCTTTAATCCTTGCCAGATTTTGAAAAGCCTCGGATTTTCTTTTTTTAATCCGGTTCGCCTCATGCGATTACCCCCATTCTCCGGTATAGCGGCTCAAGCCCGTATCTCGCTGCGGAAATCACGTGGTCATTTGCATCAGGATAGCCGCTGATGATCTCGCCGTCCTTGTTGCGCTCATACTCGTAGCTCACAAACTCGTCGCAAGCGTGCGGCGTGCGGCGGCGGTCGATGACGATCTTTCGCCGCGCTAAGTACTTCATCGAGTAATCAAGCGAGCCAGGGCCTTTTGCGGCGCTTTTTGCTGGAAGGCCCATCGCCCGGAAGTCCGCGACGCTCTTAGGCTCAGCACTATCGCAAAAGATGTATGCATCCGTATATCCTTTATCCAATATCCACTGTGCCGTTTCGGCATTGCTTTTCTTGTGGCAGTAATACTCGTCGAGAAAGTAAATGGTATTCCTCGCGCTGTCATATGCCATCCGGATAAAGGCAAATGCGTCCGGGTAATATCCCCAGTCCACACCCTGATAGATATGATCGAATCCCGCGATCTCCTCGTCCGTGATCTCTCGCAGCTCCAAATTCTCAAAGACGTTGCCGCCCGTGCCGACCGGAATGCCGAGATACTCGTGCTGATACGCTCGCTCGTCCGTCGCCTTTAAGTGCTCGGCCTCGGCGATGAACTGCTCGCCCAGCCACTCGCGCGGCGCTTCAAGGTATGTCGAGCTGTGGCAAAGCCGGTCGACGCGCTCCTCGAGCGAGTCTTTGTTCGCCCAGTTATCGCGGCTAATCGGAGGGTTATAGCTCTCGAAATTCCAGTATCTTTCCCCGCCGCGCATCGTGGACTGTAGGATCGTACGGATTTCCGCGCGCCCAGCAAATTGGTCCTTCTCCTCGAAGTGCGTGATGGCGATGTACCCGAAGGGCACCTTGATGGACTTGATCTTCATCGGGTCATCGGCTCCGCGAAACATGATCTTCTGGCCGGTCGGCTTGTAGATCAGCTCCATCGGGCTGACTTTGGCTTCCCAATATTCCGCAACGCCTAACTCCCCGATTGCCCAGATGTACTGTGCATACACGCTGTCGCGGATTGTATTTGCGACCTTGCGCAGCACCAGAGCGTGGCAATTGCGATTCTGCTCCTGCATCAGCAGGAGAGGCACGAGGATAGACACTGTCGAGGATTTCAGCGAGCCGCGGCCGCCGCTAAAGTCGTAGTGGGTGTGATCGTGCTGGACGACGTCGCGTGCCACACTGT
Organism: uncultured Oscillibacter sp.; assembly: GCA_937884915.1. Taxonomy (GTDB): domain Bacteria; phylum Bacillota; class Clostridia; order Oscillospirales; family Oscillospiraceae; genus Hominicoprocola. Next base: position 2,184 of record CALAAN010000082.1, on the reverse strand, counting down.
AAAAGGTGGGGCCGATGATCTGCGATAGGCGCACCTCAGACATCGACGACCACCTGCACATTGTCGACCGTGAGCTTTGTCCCGCTCGACTCGCGCCATCCGAAGTTGCACGACAGCGTAAATTTTGCGCCTGTCGCGCCGTCTTTGTCGTAGAGGCGGGACTCGGCGTACTCCTCGCATCTGGCCTTCGCGCGCGTAATTGCGTCTACAAACTCTGGGCGTTCTTGGTAATTCAGCAGCGCCTGTCTACCCGTAAAGCCGAGCGCAAGCGCAAGCCCCGTCACAGTCGGCGGGTGCGCATTGATAAGCACAGGCTGGCTATACTTATCAAAGAATGGGTTGCCGTCCACATCTCGCAGCGGCTCGCCTTTGCAACTATCGAAATACTCCTCGATTGCCTTTTCCATTGCCGCGACGCTTTTGTACTTTCGCGGCCTACCTCCCGGATGTGCCATGCGCTCGCCTCCTCACTTGTAAAGTAAGAGCGCCGTCGGTCTCCCGCAGCGCTCTCGATACTAGCATTATATACCATTGACTTGGCTCTGTTAGGCCAACTTTTCTATTTTCTCGCAGGAATTGCAATTTCGTTCTGATATTTTCCGTTGTACCTGTGCCTTGGCTTGCTTCGCAGCTTTTCAAAAGTCAGCATTGCGTGCTTATCAGCCACTTCTATCTGGATCGGCGCACCGGACAAATTTGTGAGTCTGTAGAATATTCTCGTCGTATGCCCCGGCTGATAGAGCGGCGCGTCCATAGTCAAGCCAGCTCGAATCAGCCGATTGCGAAGATATACCTTCCCGACGCACTTGTCGCCGAACTGCACGATCTCCCCAGAAGCAATCAGCACTGATTCCCCGCAGCAGAGCGTGCACTCCTCGACGCTTTCACCATTCTTCCAGATGGCCGCCGCCCTCAAATCATATCCAACATTTTTTACGCTTCCATAGCTCCCGTTGTATATCGCGGTTTTCCAGTCTGCGATTTTTTGAAACCGCAGCAACCTCCGTATTTGCTTGTCCGCGAGCATCATGTCACGCGCCCCTCTCCTCGTAGTACCCCATATTTCGCGCGCACTCGTAAACAAAGCGGCTGTTGTACCGTCTTGCCGTCCGCTCGCTCATGTGGAGGCTGTCCGCGATGAAGTCAAAATTCTTCACCCGCATCCAATGCCAGAGCCGTACCACCTCGAGCACCGCATCGCCGTCCGGCCATCCATTGGCCGCCTCAATCGCCCGCTGCACCGCTCTGTAATCGTCGTACTCTCTTGCGCTCACCGCTCTGAGCGCAGCGCCCTCGACCGGCCTGCCAACGCCGGAGCCGTGCGGCATGCCGCTAAACGACGCCGTGACGCTCTGCCGCCCAAGCTCGCCGACTCTCTCGCAAAGCGCCGGGTACTGCCCGATTGCGGAGCACACATTGCGATACCACCAGTATCTTGGCCTGCTCACGCTTTACTCCTTTCCACGCACGTGCCCTTGATCCACACATAGCACCCGCACGCCGCGCACCAGACGAAAGTATCTCCGCCGTATCTGTCTGTATGCGCATCATCCATATCCAGCGCCGCACATTTGGCGCACTTATGCGGGGTCTCGATTTCTGCCATGTGAAAACCTCGCTTGGGAAGTCAGCCCAGCGTCCCACAGCTATTGGGCGCTGGGCTGTTTTTTAAGGCGTTGAGCCGCCGCAGCTGTACAGTGTGCTTGCCTCGATTTTCGGACGCACCTGCGGGCGTTTTTATCACCCCGACCCACGTCTACCCAGCCTTGGAGACTTCTGCACGCGTAATGAGTGCGCCGAGGTCTGATGCACCGGGAAAGCCAGATGCTTTTGTGCAGGATTTCAGAGTCGCTTACTTGGCGCGAGGCTGCGGAGCTGTCCCCGCCTGCACCGTCTCCGGCACGCCTCGCATATCAGCCGGGCCCGCGCAGCAGCGTCCCGCCGCATCCACCCGGTAAAGGCCACCAAAATCCCGAAGATCCCACGCGGCCTGAAAGGCTTCCCTTTTCATGCGCGATTTACGGATGCCTTACCTGATACAATTAAATAACAATTGCCCTCAAAACGCAATAGACTTCCTGTAAATTGGTAATGCGGCCAGCTCATTTTTTGAGTTGGCCGCATTTTTTCATGGCACAATCCCGAGCATTTCATCGAGGCTTTTGCAGCCCATCGCATCCATGA
>CALAAN010000081.1 GCA_937884915.1 uncultured Oscillibacter sp. | reverse complement strand
AAGAATCTCGACGTCTCGATCCCGCTCGGCACGTTCACCTGTGTGACCGGCGTATCCGGCAGCGGTAAATCGTCGCTCGTCAACGAGATCATCTACAAAAAGCTCGGCGCGGACTTGAACCGTATGAAGGTCCACCCGGGAAGATGTAAGGCCATCGAGGGCGAGGAGTTCCTCGACAAGGTCATCTGCATCGACCAGAGCCCCATCGGCCGCACGCCGCGCTCCAACCCCGCGACGTATACAAATCTCTTCAATGACATCCGCGACCTCTTCGCCTCGACGCCCGACGCGAAGGCGCGCGGATACAGCGCGGGCCGCTTCAGCTTTAATGTCCGCGGCGGACGGTGCGAGGCCTGCTCGGGCGACGGCCAGCTCAAGATCGAAATGCACTTCCTGCCCGATATCTACGTGCCCTGCGAGGTCTGCAAGGGCAAGCGCTACAACCGCGAAACGCTCGAGGTCCACTACAAGGGCAAGAGCATCGCGGACGTGCTCGAAATGACCGTGGAGGAAGCGCTCGAATTCTTCCGCGACCTCCCCAAGCTCGAAGCCAAGCTCCGCACGCTCAGCGAGGTCGGCCTCGGCTATATCCGCCTTGGACAGTCGTCGACAACGCTCTCGGGCGGCGAGGCGCAGCGCGTCAAGCTCGCGACCGAGCTCAGTAAGCGCTCGACGGGCCGCACCATCTATATCCTCGACGAGCCGACGACGGGCCTGCACTCCGACGACGTCAAAAAGCTCCTCGAGGTGCTGCAAAAGCTCGTCGACGCAGGCAACACCGTGCTCGTCATCGAGCATAACCTGGATGTCATCAAGTGCGCGGACTACCTGCTCGACCTTGGCCCCGAGGGCGGCAGCGGCGGCGGAACGCTCGTCACCTGCGGCACGCCCGAGGAGGTCGCCGCGTGCGAGCAGTCCTACACGGGTCAGTATCTCAGGAAAATGCTGCGTTAAGATTCACCCATCGCCCGTCCGCGCCGTAGAATGGCGCGAGGTGATGATATGCGGCTTTTACAGGACGGCGTTGTCGCGGCGCTCGCCGCCATCGGCCTGACGGCGGTGATCTTTCTGCTCGTTTCGGCCATCGTGCACCCGCGGCGGCGCGGCACCATCCCCGCCACGGCGGTCATCGAGGCGTGCGGCGAGGCGAAGACGCTCGAATACACGGTGCGCGCGCTGCTGCATTCACGCTACGAAGAGGGCGGCTTTTCGCGCGTCGTCATCGTGGACTGCGGCCTTGCCGAGGAGCCGCGCCGCGTAGCGGAGCTCTTGTGCCGCAGCGAATACGAGGTCTACCTCTGCCCGAAAGAGGGACTGACCGATTTTTTCACTTAGGAGACAGTTATGGGAGAAGAAACGACCATCATGGGCACGGTCCTGTCCGTCGTTTTCCAGAATGAGGAAAACGGCTATGCCGTGCTGCGCCTTGTGACGGACGACGGCGAGCTTTTGACGCTCGTCGGCTGCGTCCCCTGCGCGGCGCCGGGCGAAAATCTGACGGCGACCGGCTCGTTTTCCTCCCACCCGCAGTACGGCGAGCAGTTTTCCGCGAGCGAGGTCGAGCGGTACCTGCCGTCGAACGAGACGGAGATTCTCAACTACCTCGCCTCCGGCGTCGTGCGCGGCGTCGGCCCCGCGACAGCGGAAAAGCTCGTCGCAAGATTTGGCATCGAGACATTGCAGGTGCTCGAATCCGAGCCGGAAAAGCTGACCACCATCAAGGGCATGACGAGCAGGCGCGCACAGGAAATTTCAGCGGCCTTCAACGAGCAGATGGGCCTTCGCCGCGTGATGGAATTTTTGGCGCATTACGACCTGCCCGCCGCGCTCAGCGTGCCGCTCTACCGCCGCTTCGGCGCGAACGCCATGGCCGCGCTCGAGCGTAACCCGTACTTACTGTCCGACAGCGCGTTCGGCGTGGACTTCTCCGTCTGCGACGAGATCGCGCTCTCGATGGGCTTTGGCGGCGACGCGTCGCTGCGCACCGAGGCGGGGCTGACGTTCGAGCTCTCCCACAACCGCGACGCGGGCGGGCACGTCTTCCTCCCGCGCGAAAAGCTGCTCGCCGCGACCGCCCAGCTGCTCGACTGCGATATCGACGCCGCGGAAAAGAGCCTCGACGATCTCATCGCCATCCACCGCATCGTGCAGGAGGGCGTCGCGAACGTGACGGCCTGCTATTTGCGGCAGTCGTGGGAGGATGAGACCTACGTCGTCACGCGCATCGAGGCGATGCTTGCGGACAAGCCCGACGCCCTGCGCGGCGTCGAGCGCGTCATCAAAGAAATCGAGCGCGAACAGGGCGTGCAGTACGCGCCGCTCCAGCGTCAGGCCGTCGAGCTCGCAGCCAAGGAGGAACTGCTGCTGCTGACCGGCGGCCCCGGCACGGGCAAAACGACGAGCGTGCGCGCCATCGTCGCGCTCTTCGAGCGCATGGGCTTGAACGTCCTGCTCGCCGCGCCGACGGGCCGCGCCGCCAAGCGCATGGGCGAGCTCTGTGACCGCGACGCGCAGACCATCCACCGTATGCTTGGCATGACCTTCAATGACCGGACCGGCGAGGTGACGTTCACCAAGGGCGAAAAGGAACCGCTCGAGGCCGACGCGCTCATTGTGGACGAGACCTCAATGGTCGACCTGTCGCTCATGCGCGCGCTGCTCGCGGCGCTGCGCCCGGGCTGCCGCCTCGTGCTCGTCGGCGACCCCGACCAGCTGCCGAGCGTCGGCGCGGGCAACGTATTTTCCGACCTCATCCGCAGCGGGCGCATCGCGACCGTCGCCCTGCGCGACATTTTCCGTCAGGCCGAGCAGTCGATGATCGTGCGCAACGCGCACCTCGTCAACACCGGCATGCCGCCCAAGCTTAAAAATACCGCGACGAACGACTTTTTCTTCCTCCCCCGCCGCGACAGCGTGAGATTGGTCGAAACGGTGGTCGAGCTGTGCAAAACGAGATTGCCTGACAAAATGGGCATTCCCGCAGACGAATTGCAGGTCCTCACCCCGACGCGCCGCGGCGACGCGGGGACACGCTCACTGAACTTTGCTTTGCAAGCCGCGCTGAACCCGCCGAGACCTGACAAGAAGGAGCGCCGCTTCGGCGAGCTCGTCTTCCGCGAGGGCGACCGCGTCATGCAGACGCGCAACGACTACGACGTCGTCTGGCAGAAGGAGGACGGCACCGCCGGCACGGGCATCTTCAACGGCGACGTCGGCAAGATCGCCAAGATCGACCCGAGCGGCGAGCTTTTGGAGATCGTCTTCGACGACCGCACCGCGACGTATACGTCCGACATGCTCGCGGAATTGGACATGGCCTACGCCATGACCGTACATAAGGCGCAGGGCAGCGAATACCGCGGCGTCGTGTTCGTCGGCGCGAGCTGTGCGCCGTCGCTGATGGTGCGCGGCGTGCTCTATACCGCCATCACCCGCGCGCGCGAGCTGCTTGTCATTGTCGGCGATGATTCCGCCGTGAACAAAATGGCGGAAAACGATCGCCGCAGCCGCCGCTACAGCGGTCTCAAGTGGCGGCTCAGGAAGGGTGGAGAGGAAAAATGAGCTTTTTGGAATCGCTCGCGACCCTGCTTTTTCCACCGCGCTGCGCCTTCTGTGGAAAACCCGGCGTGCGCGGCGTGTGCCCCGACTGTGAAAAGACCCTCCCCTACTGCAAAACGCCGCTCCATGAGCGCGCGGAGATCGGCGCGTGCCTTGCCCCGCTCAAGTACGAGGGCATCGTGCGCGAGGCGCTGCTAAGCTACAAATTCCACGCGGGACAGAGCCGCTGCACGGGCTTTGGCGACATTTTAGCGCAGGCCGCCGCCGAGCACTTCGGCGGGGAGTTTGACTTGGTCACCTATGTTCCCGTGTCGAAAAAGCGCAAGCAGGAGCGCGGCTACGACCAGTCGTATCTGCTGGCGCGCGAGACCTGCCGCCACTGGAGCGTCGCGCCCGAAACGCTGCTGCAAAAGACGAAGGACAACTTAGCGCAGTCGTCGCTTTCCTCCCGCGAGGAGCGGCAGAAAAACGTCGTCGGCGCATACGTCGCTGTCAACGAGGACAAGATCAAGGGCAAGCGTATCCTGCTCATCGACGACATCCTAACCACCGGCGCGACCCTCCGCGAAGCGGCGAGAGTTTTACGGGAAGCTGGCGCGGAAAAGGTCATCTGCGCGACGCTCGCCGCCGCGGACGAAGACTGACCGATGCGGATCTAAAGATATCATGAGGGAACGCTCCCTCGGCTCTATGGTATGATCCGCTTATGGAAAGTGAACAACAGTTCTGCATTGAAAAAAGAGGGGAGAGCAACATGAAGAGCAAAAGAAAACGCATCATAAGCGGCACCGTCATTACAGCGCTCGTACTGCTTGCTGCCATCTGTCTGCCCCGTGTCCATGCGCAGAAAAAACAGACGGAACGCTGCCTGACGCCGTTGATTCGAGAAGCAAATTTGCTGTCGGCCTCTATACGGGGTGTAACGGGCAAGAAGAATAACGATATAGCGGTCGAGCTGGATGCCGTAAAGGAACGATTTGCATCCTTTGAGACTGTGGCGTTGGATACGAAGAACATGACAACGTCGGAGATCGAGGGATTTGAGGACTTTACGTCTGTTTTAGGGCATTGCCGGGAGCGGGTCCGCGTCATGGCGGAAGCAAGCCAAAATGGTGAGCCGCCGGTCCCCAATGGATCACATTTTTGAACGCACTGAACGACGGCGTATGTGAATTGGCCGATGCTCTGCAAAATGGAAATGGAACGATGCGCGTCTCCGGCGCAAGACAATATTCCAAAGTGATCGCAGCGTTTGCAGAAGCGATCAGAAAGTCGGAGAAGTAACGAGTCGCAGCCGCCCATACGGAAGTTATCAAGGCCGAATAGAAATGAACTCTCCGTACGGTCTGACCGTACGGAGAGTTTTATCATTTTGCAGATATCGGGACACTCCGCGGTCTTTTCCGTATTTTTCCGTGATTTTCCCATGATACGGCGGTGAAAATCGCGCACAATGCTATTGCAAACTCAATTTCGAGCCGTTATAATGAAAACATCATGGGAAAGTATGAGCATCGTTCATTTCAGTTTTCAGAAAAAAAGAGGTAACACGCTATGTTTTCTTTTACCAAAGACATCGGCATGGATCTGGGCACCGCGTCGGTGCTGATCTACATTAAGGATAAAGGCATCGTTCTCAACGAGCCCTCGGTCGTGGCGCTCGACAAAAACACCGGCAAGCTCTTGAAGGTCGGCGCGGACGCGCAGGCCATGCTGGGCCGCACGCCGGGCAACATCATCGCCATCCGTCCCCTGCGCGAGGGCGTGATCTCCGACTACGAGGTCACTGAGCGCATGATCAAGGAATTTCTGCACAAGGTCATGGGCTTCCAGCTCTTCAAGCCGCGCATCATCATCTGCGTCCCCTCCGGCATCACCGAGGTCGAGGAGCGCGCGGTCATCGACGCGGGCATCCAGGCCGGCGCGCGCCGCGTCTACCTCATTGAGGAGCCTGTTGCCGCCGCCATCGGCGCGGGCATCGACATCACCCAGCCCGAGGGTCACATGATCATCGACATCGGCGGCGGTACGTCCGATATCGCGGTCATCTCGCTCTCCGGCGTCGTCGAGTCCTCTTCCATCAAGATCGCGGGCGACCAGTTCAACGAGGCCGTCATCAAGTATATGCGCCGCAAGCACAACCTGCTCGTCGGCGAGCGCACGGCCGAGCAGATGAAGATGGAGATCGGCTGCGTCTTCCCACCGGAAGAGGAAATGACCATGGAGGTCAAGGGCAGAAGCCTCATCACCGGCCTGCCCGAACTCATCTCCGTCTCGTCTGCCGAAATGCTCGAGGCCTTTGAAGAGCCCGTCGAACGCATCATGGAGGAGGTCCACCTCGTGCTCGAAAAGACCCCGCCCGAGCTTGTGGCTGATATCTCCAACAATGGCATCGTCATGACCGGCGGCGGCAGCCTGGTCCGCGGCTTTGACAAGCTCGTCACCGCGCGCACCGGCATCCACGCCACGGTGGCCGAGAACGCCATCCAGTGCGTGGCCGAGGGCACAGGCAAGAGCCTCGACAGCATCCAGGACATGCAGGACGGCACGATGAATTTGAGCCGCCGCAAGCAGATCAACTGACATCAACACATTCGGGAGGATATCATGGCGGTCTTATCCAATCTCCAGCCGGAAAAGGTATTCTACTATTTTGAAAAGCTCTGCTCCGTCCCGCACGGCAGCGGAAATACGAAGCAAATCAGCGACCTGTGCGTCGGCTTTGCCAAGGAATTGGGCCTCAAATACCGTCAGGAGGCGTGCAACAACCTCATCATCTGGAAGGACGGCTCCTGCGGGTACGAAAATGCCGCGCCCATCATTTTGCAGGGCCATATCGACATGGTCTGCGCCAAGACCGAGGACTGCACCAAGGACATGACGCGCGACGGGCTCGACGTCCGCACCGACGGCGAATGGGTCTGGGCGGACAAGACGTCGCTCGGCGGAGACAACGGCATCGCCGTTGCGATGATCCTCGCGATCCTCTCTGACGAAACGCTCCCCCATCCCCCCATCGAGGCGGTCTTCACCGTCGATGAAGAGGTCGGCATGGACGGCGCATTCGCGCTGGACTGCTCGGATCTGAAGGGCAAAAAGCTCCTGAACCTCGACTCTGAGGAGGAGGGCGTTTTTACCGTGTCCTGCGCGGGCGGCGTGCGCCTTGACTGCGCGCTGAACGCGCCGCAGGAGCGCGCGGACGGCATGACCGGCTACCGCGTGACGATCTCCGGTCTCAAGGGCGGCCACTCCGGCATGAACATCAACCAGGGCCGCGGCAACGCCAACTGCCTGATGGGCCGCACGCTGTACTCCGCGATGGAGCGTTTTCATTCCCTGCGCGTGAGTGAGCTTGCGGGCGGACAGTTCGACAATGTCATCTGCCTGAGAAACGACGCGCTCGTCGCGGTTTCGGAGGCCGATGCGCCTGCGTTCGAGGCGTTCATCAAGGAATTCGACGCGACGCTCAAAAATGAGTACGCCGTGACGGACGGCGGCGTCTCTCTCACCTGCGAAAAGGCGGACGTTCCGACCGCATTTTCTGAGGCGGAGACGTCCCGCATCCTGCATGTGCTCCTTGCGCTTCCGCAGGGCGTGCAGGAGATGAGCGCCGACTTCCCCGGCCTTGTGCAGACGTCGCTGAACCTCGGCGTCATGCGCACGGACGAAGAGGGCGTCAAGTTCTCCTATTCCGTCCGCTCTTGCATCGCCTCGCAGAAGCAGATGCTCATCCAGCGCGTGAAGGCCATCGTCGGCTTTGCCGGCGGCACCGTCGGCGAGCGCAGCAACTATCCCGGCTGGCAGTATGACCGCAATTCGGCGCTCCGTAAGGAGGTCGAGGAGGTCTACCGCGACCTGACCGGCCACGATGGCAAGATCGAAGCGACCCACGGCGGCCTCGAGTGCGGGCTCTTCATCGAAAAGATCCCCGGCCTCGACGCACTCTCTATGGGACCGGAGCTGCACGATGTCCACTCGGTGGAAGAGAGGCTGAACGTCGCCTCGACGGAGAGGGTTTACAAACTCGTTTGTGAGATTCT
>CALAAN010000080.1 GCA_937884915.1 uncultured Oscillibacter sp. | reverse complement strand
TATGCAGAGGCTGGTCAATCCTCGCGGAAGATGATGCCGTTTTCGTCGGCCTTTTCGATGACGGCCAGCGCGTGATAGTTGACGCCCATATTGCGCAGACGGTCGCCGCCGCCCTGGAAGCCCTTTTCGATCGCGATGCCGACGCCGACGAGCTCCGCGCCCGCCTGCTCAACGAGCTCGCAAAGACCGCGCACGGCCTCGCCGTTTGCCATGAAGTCATCTAAGATAAGCACGTGGTTGTCCTTCGTCAGCCATTCCTTCGAGAGGATCTGCGTGACCTTCTTTTTATAGGTGTAGGAGTAGATCTCGCTCTGGTAGAGGCCGCCTTCGATGTTGTCGCTCTTGGCCTTTTTCGCGAAGACCATCGGAAGGCCGTACCGGTACGCGCAGATCGCGGCCAGCGCGATGCCGCTTGCTTCGGCGGTGAGGATGAGGTCGACCTTGGAAAGGTCAAACAGCTTCGCAAACTCGTCGGCGATGTCTGCCATGAGCTTGCAGTCGATGCGGTGGTTCAGAAAACCGTCGACCTTTACGATATTGCCGGGTAAAACCTTGCCTTCTTTCAAGATCCGCTCTTTGAGTTCCTGCATACGTAAACCTCCAGAAATAATAAAGGCGGCAAGGTCGATAGCCTTGCTGCCAATTCACAACGCCGCGGCGGAAAACGCATCCCGCGCGGCAGGCTGTCCAATAGTCGCAGCTGCGGCGCTGCGGTAGAAACATCCGGGCCATCCATCCGGACCTATATTGGCAACAACGATATGCAAGGGAAGCTCTGTCCACGCTTGCTGATCGATGCAGAGCTTCCCATGCGCTGTCCGCACGGAACGAACAGTGCACGCTTTTGTACCTTGATGCTATCATTTCTGACGCCTTTCGTCAAGAGGCGAAACGGGAAAAAACAAAAATTCCGAAAAAACAAACGCGATATACGGCAAAGTGTCTGCCGCATACCGCATTTGCTTTTACTGGTAACATTCGGGTCTTAAAATGCCGATGTAGGGAAGGTTCCTATAGTAGTTCGCATAATCCAGGCCGTAGCCCACGACGAATTCGTCCGGGATCTCAAAGCCGCAGATATCGGTCTTGAGGCTCTTGTCGTGGCAGGACGCCTTGTCGAGGAAGGAAACGGTCGTGATGGAAGACGGCTTCCGCGCGGCCAGCAGCTCCTTGAGGTAGTGCATGGTGAGGCCCGAGTCGATGATATCCTCGACGATGACGACGTCGCGGCCGGTGATGTTGTTGTCCAGATCCTTGATCAGACGCACAACGCCCGTGGACTGCGCGCCCGCGCCGTAGCTCGAAACGGAGATAAAGTCCATGTCGATGGCGCAGTTCATGCAGCGGCAGAGGTCAATGTAGAAAAACGACGCGCCCTTTAAGACGCAGACGAGCACGGGCCGCTTGTCGCCGAGCTTTTTCGTCAGCTGCGTGCCGATCTCCTCGACTCTTGCGGCGATGGCCTTTTCGGTGTAGAGAACGCGTTCGATATCCTGTTCAGCGGTTCGGATGAGCATAAGAAGCCTCCTGAAAAATTACTTTACAATCGCACGTTCTTTCATTATAATCAAAAAACAGGGATAAGTAAAATAGATATACGTAATTTTTGATATTAGAAATTCTAATGACGGAGGGAAAACCATGGCAGTCAAGCTCGAGCTTTACCGCGTGTTCCACGAGGTGGCGCGGATGGGGAACATCTCTGCCGCGGCGCAGAACCTGTTCATTTCCCAGTCGGCGGTCAGCCAGTCCATCAAGCAGTTGGAAGAGCAGCTTCAGGTGCGGCTTTTTTCGCGCAGCACAAAGGGCGTGTATCTCACAAGCGAAGGAAAGCTCTTGCAGGAGTATATTTCCCACGCGTTGGGGCTCATTCAAAGCGGCGAAGAAAAGCTGGCGCAATCAAGGCAGCTTCTGACGGGCGAGCTCATCATCGGGGCCAGCGACACGGTGACGAAGACGTATCTTCTGTCGCGTCTCGAGGCGTTTCACCGCGATTATCCCGATATCCGCATCCGCATTTTGAACGGCACGAGCCGGATGGTGCTCGACTATCTGCACGCCGGGCAGGTGGACATCGCCTTTGCCAGCGACGATCAGGACCCCGCGGTCTACGACGTGCGCCACTGTGTCGACACGCACACGATCTTTGTCGCCGCACCGGATTATCCGTGCGATTTCACGCACCCGTACTCGATGGAGGAAATTGCGGCGTTCCCGCTGATCTTGCTGGAGCGCAAGGCAAGCTCGCGGCTGTATCTCGAGCAGTATTTCCAGCAGCACGGCGTGGCTGTCCAGCCGGAAATCGAGCTGGGCTCGCATAACCTGCTCATCTCGCTGGCGCGCATCGGCCTCGGCGTTGCGTGCGTGACGGAGGAATTTTCGCAGTCGGGTCTGAGCCGGGGCGTCATTTTGCCGCTGCGGACGGATTTCACCATCCCACCCCGCGCCGTTACCATGTGCACGCTTCAGGGCGTCACGCCGACATCGGCTGCCAAGCGCTTTATGGACTTCATTTCCGAAAGCAACAAAATGGCCTACGATCCGGGGCATTCCTACCATTTCACAAACGGATAAAAAAGCAGGGGAGGGCGCTAAGCCTTCCCCTGTTTGTAATTGCGGATGGCTTTGAGAAAATCTTCTCCGTAGCGGCAGGCCTTGACCTCGCCGATGCCGGAGACCTCCAACAGCGCGTCGAGCGTTTCGGGCGCTTTTTCGGCCATGTCGGTGAGCGTGGAGTTGGAGCACACGATGTACGCCGGAACGTTTTCCCGCTGGGCAATTTCCATGCGCGTCTGGCGCAGACACGAAAACAGATCGTCTGCGGGCGCTTTTTCCGCGGCGGTCTTGGTTTTTGCGCGGTTTTTGGAAGCGGGCGCTTCTGTGTGCTCCGGTTCGCGCACGGGCATGAGCACCTGCTTTCCCTTGAAAAGCACGTCGCGTGCGTACTTTCCGGGCTCGAGCGTCCGGCGCTCGGGATCGACGCGAAGATAGCCCTCGCGCTCTAAAAAATCGCACAGGGCGTTGAGCTCCTGCCGCTTCGTGGACATGAGATTATAGGTCGAGAGCGTGTCGAGTCCCAGCTCCAATACGCGCTTATCCTTGCTTCCGCGAAGTGTGCGCAGAACGAGCGTTTTTCCGACGAAATAGCCGAGCTTTTCATACACCCGGTACACGCACGAGAGTACCATCTGCGAAGAAACCGTCACGTCGCGCAGGCGAAGCGTCCCTTTGCAGTTTCCGCAGAAGCCGCACGTTTCCGGATGGGACTGGCCGAAATAACCCAGGATGAAGCCGCGCAGACACTCACTCGTTTTGCAGTAATCGG
>CALAAN010000079.1 GCA_937884915.1 uncultured Oscillibacter sp. | reverse complement strand
CCACGCTGCCGCCGAGGATCAGAAGTTTGCCAAAGTCGCCCTTGTGCCCGTCCTCCCTGCGCGGCGGCAGGAGCGCTTTGGCATATGCGTGGTCGATGATCGTTTCACGCATCGCAGTTTTCCTCCGTCAGTTCGAGTTTTTTCGCGCGCGGCAGCTTCTTGATGGCGGCCTCGCGCCGCAGCGCCGCGCCCTTGTCGCTGCATTGCTCGCGGTACACGACCGCGACGGGCGGGTGCGAGCGGGTATACTTCGCCCCGCGCCCGCTCTTGTGCATCGCAAAGCGCTTTTCCACGTCTGAGGCAATGCCGGTGTAGAGCGAGCCGTCCTCGCAGCGCAGCATGTAGACGTACCAGTCCATGTTACTTCAGCACGCCCGTCGTGTGCAGCGCATTGTAGAGCGCCGCCGCGGCCTGCTCGCGCAGGATGGGGGCCTTCGGCTCGATATCTTCAAGCGGCATGCAGTACATGTTCACGGCCTCGCCGTTTTCGTCGAACACGGAGTTTGTCAAAAGCTCCGTACCGCGGATGGCCCAGTGCGAAAAGCTCTTGTACTTCGGCAGCGGCTGCAAAATGGCCAGCGGGTTCTTGTCCAAAAACTCCCGCGCGTCCAGATTCACAAATTCCACGAGCCTGCCCAGCACCGTGATGAATTCCTCCTGCGTCATCGTCGCGTTCGGGTCGAACTTTCCCCCGCCCACACCGGAGACGAGGCCGATGGCCGCCATCGCGTTCACCGAGGGCGCGTACCAGCTCCCCTTGGCGACATCGGTAAAGTACCCGTCCGCTGTGGAGTAGAGGTCAAGCGCCTGCGCGAGCAGCGCGCAGACCTCCGCGCGCGTCATCGTCGCGTCGGGGCGGAACTTACCGCCGTCGCCAAAGACAATGCGGCTCGCCGCAAGGGAATTGATCTGCTGCGCGTACTCGCTGTCCGCCACGTCGGAAAAGTCCAGCGCGGACGATGCGGCAAAGCCGCACTTTTCGCGCGCCTGCGCAAGTGTGAGCTTCGTCTCGCCGCCGTTTTCTCCCCAGTAGATCTCGGCGTCCGGCGTCAGCGCCGTCAAAATGGCCTCCAGCGCGGCGGAAGAAGTCTCCTTTGCCGCGGAAATATCGATGTAGAAGTCACAGCCGTTCAGCACCAAATGGAGATACGCGCTGTTCTTCGTCTTCTCGCCGCTCAGCAGGCGCGCCGCCGCCGCGGCCTGATCCTGCGGGATGTAGAGCGTCGGCACCACGCCGATGCGGTCGGTCGTGTTGCCGCCCGCGCAGTAGAAGCGGTACGCCGTCACCTTCACGGCGTCGCCGTGCAGATACGGGCAGTTCGATTCATCGTATAAAACCTGCGCCACGCCCTTGCCGTAGCTGCGCGTGCCGATGACGATGCCGCTGCCCGTGCCGAGCACACCGCCCGCGAAGATCTCCGACGCGCTGGCGCTTCCGCTGTCCATCAGCACGATGGCGGGCTTGTCCGTCAGGTCCTTGCCCGAATAGTGCTGTGCGGTGCTCTCGCCGTCCTGATCGACAAAGTAGATGAGATCGTTTTCGCCCGAAAACGCGCCGAGCGCCGACACCGCCGCGGAGGTCAATCCTCCGCCGTTGCCGCGCAGGTCCACGATCCACGTATGCACGGCGCTGTCATTTTCGCGCACGCCCTCCTGGAAATACGTCCCCGTCTGCGTGCCGAAGCTGTCGCAGTCGATGTAGCCCACGCCGTCCGTGACCGAGACGGTCGTGTTCGTCTGCGTGACGATCGTGCGCGTGACGGTGTAGTCCGCCTGCGTGCCGTCCGCATGGCGGACGGTGACGGTCACGCTCGTCCCCTCCTCGCCGAGGAGCTTGGCGCGGTGCTCCGCGCCGCCCGGTGCGCAGGATGCGCCGTCAATGGCGGTGATGAAATCGCCCGCGGCAAGGCCTGCTTTCTCCGCGCCGCCGCCCTTGAGGACGGAGACGATGCGGATGCCCTCGGGCACATAGGTGATCTCCGCGCCGATGCCGGCGAAGCTCACGTCGCCCTCCACGCTCTGCAGGAACGCCCGATATTCCTCCGCCGTCATGTAGTACGTGTAGTCGTCCGTGTAGGAAAAGAGCTCGTCGAGCGAGCTTGCCTCCTGTGCGGCGCGCGGGAGCTTGTCAACATAGCTGCGCTGCAAAATGTCGTAGGCCTCCTCCACGCTCAGCGCCTGCGCGCTGGTCGTTATCGTCATCGCCGCGGCGCAGCAGAGCGCGC
>CALAAN010000078.1 GCA_937884915.1 uncultured Oscillibacter sp. | reverse complement strand
CCGCCCATTTCGGCGTAGAACGGGGTCTTATCAAGGACAATAATACCCTCCACGCCGCTCATCATGGCCTCGGCCTGCTCGCCCTCGACCACCAGCGCGACGATCTTCGCATCGTCGATAAAATCGTGGTCGTAGCCGACGAATTCGGTGGACGGAATGTCCTTGCCGAATTCGACGCCTGCCCAGCCGAGGTCACCGAGCGCCTTGCGCGCCTCGCGGGCGCGGGTCTTCTGCTCCTGCATCTCGCGGTCAAAGGCCTTGCGGTCGAGGGTCATGCCCTCGTCCTCGACCATCTCGACCGTCAGGTCGATGGGGAAGCCGTAGGTGTCGTACAGCTTGAACGCGTCCGCGCCGGAGAAGACGGTCTCGCCCTTCTCCTTGTGAGCGTTCAGAAGCTCAGTGAATATCTTCATACCACCGTCGATGGTCTTGGCGAAGTTCTCCTCCTCGGTGCGGATGACCTTGGTGATATAGGCCTGACGCTCGCGCAGCTCAGGATAGTGGCCCTCGTTCTCATGCACGACCGTGTCGACGACCTCGTAGAGGAACGGACGGTTGACGCCAAGGAGCTTGCCGTGGCGGGCGGCTCTTCTCAGCAGGCGGCGCAACACGTAGCCGCGGCCCTCGTTGCTGGGCAGCACGCCGTCGCAGATCATAAAGGTGGCCGAGCGGATGTGGTCGGTGATGACGCGCAGGGACACGTCCTTCTCGTGGCTCTGGCCGTAGCTCGCGCCGGTGATCTCCGTGACCTTGTTCGTGATGTTCATGACCGTGTCGACATCGAACAGCGAGTCAACATCCTGGCATACGACGGCCAGACGCTCAAGGCCCATGCCGGTGTCGATGTTCTTCTGCTTGAGCTCGGTGTAGTGGTCGTGGCCGTCGTTGTCGAACTGGGAGAAGACGATGTTCCAGACTTCCATATAGCGGTCACAGTCGCAGCCGACGGTGCAGCCGGGCTTGCCGCAGCCGTACTTTTCGCCGCGGTCGTAGTAAATTTCAGAGCAGGGACCGCACGGACCCGAGCCGTGCTCCCAGAAGTTGTCCTCCTTACCGAACTTGAAGATGCGGTTCTCGGGAATGCCGATCTCCTCGTGCCAGATGCGGAACGCCTCGTCGTCGGCGGGCGTGGTCTCGTTGCCCTCGAACACGGAGGGATACAGGCGGTTGGGGTCAAGGCCGACCCACTCGGGGCTCGTCAGGAATTCCCACGCCCAGTGAATGGCTTCTTTCTTGAAATAGTCGCCGAACGAGAAGTTGCCGAGCATTTCAAAGTACGTGCCGTGGCGCGCGGTGTGGCCGATGTTCTCAATGTCGCCGGTGCGGATGCACTTCTGGCAGGTGGTTACGCGGTGACGCGGGGGCTCCTGCTCGCCGGTGAAGAACGGTTTCATCGGCGCCATACCGGAGTTGATGAGCAGCAGCGACGCGTCGTTCTGCGGGATCAGGGAAAAGCTGGGCAGGCGCAGATGGCCTTTCGTCTCAAAAAAGTGCAGGAACATTTCCCGCAGCTCATTGAGACCGTAATACTTGGGCTGAGACATGGTTGGTTTCTCCTTTTATCGTAAAATTTATTGTTGTTCGTTTTGTGCCTTCAGGTATTCGCTCAATTCCACGAGCTCGCGGTCGAGATTGCGGTAGAACTGCGTGACGTGCCAGCCATCGCACAACGCGTGATTGATGAAAAGCGACATCGGCAGCATCATGCGGCCGTTTTCCTCGCGGTACTTTCCCCAGGCAAAGCGTGGGTTGCTGTCGTCCGCGCCGCCGGCAGGCTCTTTGATCTGCGTGTAGTAGAGCCACGGCACGCAGGAGACAAAGAAATTCGCCAGCACGTCGCCGTCTTCGGTCAGCGTGCCGCGCTCAAGCGTCTCTTTCTGCCGCCGCTTGCCCTCAGCGACGAACTTTTCATAAGACGACAAATCGTCTTCGAGCAGGCAGTAGACGTAAACGCCCGTGCCGTCGGGCTTCATCACGGTGTACGACGGGTCGCAGTGGTCGTACTCGACGACCTGACCGTCGGGCAGCAATCTCCGCCGCAGCTCTGGCACGGCGTTCGCCGCGCGCGTCACCGCATAGAGATAGCTGAGGAAAAACGGACGGCCATTGAGCGACGCGAGGAGATCCGTAATATCCACCGGCACCGTGATGCCCGCCCACGGGTCGGTCATCGAGCGGAAATATTCAAACTGACCGCCGCGCGGGTCTTTCGTCATGTCGATAACTTTTCTTGCCATTTGTTCACTTCCCTCTCACGTCCAGTCCGATGAGGTTCATCTCCGTATCGAATGCGATGCGGAACACCACGGACTTTTTGTCGTATTTTGCGCCGATGACAGCAATGGCGTGCGGCTCGTCCGCGTCCGTCACACCCGTCACCATCGAATCCTTGACCTTTTTGAAGCTGCCGCGCCCTTCGGTCGCGGTGTCCATCATCTCTTCGATGGCGCCGGCGCTCGTCTGCTCGCGCACATCCTCGCGCAGCGCGTCGTAGACCTCTTCGTATTCGCCCTTCGTCAGCTGCGACATGACGGCAAGTCCCGCGCTTGAGACCTTGTCCTCGTCCATGCCGTCGGGCAGCTCGTTGCCTTGGCAGCCGACCAAAATCAGAAGCAGCAGCGCAAGCGATGCAAGAAGGCACACTTTTTTGTGCATATTCTATCCCCTTCCAAAAAAATAAAGCCCTCGTCCCTGCATAGGGGCGAAGACTTGACACTTCACGGTACCACCCTAATTATCTTTCCACTGAGGAAAGCATCTTAGCCGTCCGATAACGGGGACGAGACGTTCCGCTCCTCGCGGACGGCTCCAAAGCGGCTACTTCGCACCGGTGGCCGAGGGCTTGCACCATTCTCCTCTCGCTTCAGGCTCGTCTGCAAAGCTGACTTTTTCATCGCGTTTTACCTAGATTATTATATCTCAAATTCAGCTTTTGTCAAGCATCCCTTGCGTTCTGCCAAAAAAAGGAATATACTGCTTTCATCTGATGAATAAGGGAGATATCCAGCTATGAACCGTTCCCGCTCCGGCTACTTTTACATTGTCCTCTGCGCTGTGATCTTCAGCACGATGGAGGTCATGCTCAAAACCGTGCATGGCGTGTTTGCGCCCATGCAGATTACGTGCCTGCGCTTTCTCGTCGGCGGCATTCTTCTCATTCCGTTCGCCTCGCGCTCGATGAAGAAGAAAAACGCCTCGCTCACGCGAAAGGACATCGGCTTTTTCACGCTCTCAGGCTTTCTGTGCGTCGTCATTGCGATGTCGCTCTATCAGATGTCCGTGACGTACACGCGCGCGTCGGTCGTGGCGGTCATCTTCTCCTGCAATCCGATTTTCGTCACGGTGTTCGCCCATCTCTTCCTGCGCGAGGAGATCCACCGCAATCACGTCATCGCCCTCATTCTGGAGCTTTTAGCGGCGCTCATCATCATTGACCCCCTCCACGCGACGCTTGATCCAACGGGCTCGGTGCTCGCCATTCTCTCCGCCGTGATATTTGCGCTTTACAGTGTGTTCGGCAAAAAGCGCACGCCGCGCTTCGGCGGCATCGCCGTCACATGCCTGAGCTTTCTCTTCGGCGCGGCAGAGCTGCTTGTGCTGCTGCTCTTCGGCCGTACTGCTGCGGGCGCGTCGCTGTACGGCGCTGTCGGACTGGATATTTTTGTCGATGTTCCGCTCTTCGAAAACATTCCCGCCTCGGCCATTCCAGCGCTGCTCTACATCTGCTGCATCAACTCCGCGGCGGGCTTCGTCTGCCACATGATGGCAATGGAGAAGACGTCCGCGCAGGAGGCGTCGCTCATTTTCTTCCTAAAGCCCATTTTGGCGCCGATCTTTGCGCTCATTTTCCTCAAGGAGGAAATTCCGTTCAACATGATCGTCGGTATTGTCTGTTTTCTGATTGGATCGCTGTGCGCGATCTTGCCAGGGATTCTGGCACAGCGCGAGGCGTTGAAGACGCAGAAGTAAACTTCTGCATTTTTCTCCACACCGTGTGGGAGTGCGTCAAAGGGGGCCATTCTCTCGCGTGAGAGAATGGCCCCCTTTAGATCCCCCAAGAGAACGCAAGGGGCCTTGCCCCTTGACCCCGCACATTGGCAGTTTGTAGCTTGAAGAGCTGCACGCGCTGCGCAATCGGGTGCGGTGTACATGGCTTCGCCATGAATCCCTACGTTTCGTGACCGTTTTGCAACCGCGCCTTACTGTCGTGAGGCGCGAGTGACGTTTGTTTGGCGGCAGACTGCTTGCCGAATGCGGCATTGCTGCGCTTGCCTCGGCGCTGACGATGCTGCGCTCGTCATACTATGCCGTGGGCTATGCGGCAAACGACGTCGTGCTCATCGTGCTGTGGGTCATGGCGTCGATGGAAAACCCAGCCTACATCCCCGTGGCGGTCAACTTCGCCATTTTCCCGCTCAACGACCTCTACGGCTTTATAAGCCGGAAAAAGCGCGAGGTCTTGCAGGCGGCCTGACATTTTTTACCGCATAAAAAGGCACTCTCTTGAAAAAGAGAGTGCCTTTCCTTTTTATAACCACGCTTCAAAATAGTACCATCTATCCGTGATCTTCTTCGTCATGCCGCGGTTATCGCCCTCGGCCCGCCATGTCCAGCGGTTCTCGCCGTCCGGCACGAGCGTGACCTCCACGCTCTGGAAGCCACGCGGCACATCGTCGGGCGAATAGTAGCAGCCGTAATACTGGCGGCCATACAAAAGCGACAGGCCAAAACAAAATTCACCGATGGGATGCCCGCTGTCCTCTCCCCAGCAGTTGTAGTACTTAATACCAAGGCCACCGGGATAGCCGGACATATCTGCGCCGAGCGATTCCTCCAGCACCTCTGCGTTTTTCGCCACGAACCGGCTCACCCGCTGCTCCGGCGACATCCAGTACCCGAGCAGCACGAGGATGGCCGCGGCCCACGCGATGGCCGATACGGCGCGCTTTGTCGTTTTGACGTTTTTCATGCCTCTTTCCTTTCTCAGTCCGCCTCATAGCCAAGATAGGTCTCGAATACGCAGTCCATCGTCTCAAGGTCGTAGTACGAGGCGGTGTTGAGGTCAAGCCGCTCGACGAGCCCGTCGCGCAGGGCAACCTGCTGATACCATCTCTCGCCGCGCAGCGTCAGGCTCTCAAGCGGCGTGCCGTCCTCGCGGTAATAATAGACCGTCAGGCCGTCCTCGCTGTAGTCCTGTACGAAAAGCAGACCGGGTGCGTCGCTGCCGAGCGCCTCGTCCGACATGCGCTCCGCATCCGCGACGGCGTAGGCCGGCTCGACATAGTCTCCGTTCGACTCACCATCCAGCGCGTCGAACGCATCCCAAGCCATCTCGCCGGTCTCCCCTGTGGAAAGATCATAATAGCGGATATTCCGATAGGTATCGTCATTGACCCAGCCGATCGAAAGGCGGTCGCCGCTGCGGTGTCCGCTGGGATCACCGCCCCACAGGAGGCTGGAGATCATATTCCCCACGTCCTCATCGGAAAGTCCCATCTCCTGATAGGATAGCCTCTGCGTGACCTTGCCGGACGTGTCCGTCAAGGTCAGCGCATCGTCGCCGAAGAGCAGCAGGCCGTGCCTGTTCGCGCTCAGCGCACTGTATTGCCCCTCCATGAC
>CALAAN010000077.1 GCA_937884915.1 uncultured Oscillibacter sp. | reverse complement strand
CGTGGGCGGACGGCCGGTGACGGTCGCGCAGCTCAAGCGCATCGGAGCGAGCCTCTTAAATATCCATGGCCAGCACGACGGGCAGCAGCTGCTCGACGAAGAGCAGCACCTTGTCTACCTCGACCGCTTTGGCCGCGTGGAAAATGAGCTGGAAGCGTACCGCACGCGCTATGACGCGATGAAGGAAACGCGCCGCGCGATCGACGCGCTCAAGATGGACGAAGCGGAAAAGGCGCGCCGCGTCGACATGCTGCGCCATCAGATCGGCGAGCTTGAGCGCGCAGACTTGCAGGAGGGGGAGGAAGAGACGCTCCTTGCCCGCCGCAACATCCTGCGCAACGGCGAAAAGTTCATTTCTGCCATTTCCGAGGCGGACGCCTGCCTGAACGGCGGGGACGAGGGACTTGGCGCAGTGTCCGCCATCAAGGAGGCGGAAGATGCGCTGCATTCGCTTCGCAGCCTCGGCGATGAGTTCATCACGCTCTCGGACCGCTTGGAAGCGCTGCGCTGTGAAGCGTATGACCTTGCCGAGACGATCCGCGACAAGAAGGACGAATACGACTTTTCTCCACAGGAATTAGACGCCGTGGAGTCGCGCTGCGACCAGCTCTACCGGCTGAAAAAGAAGTACGGCTCAAGCGTCGGAGAGATGCTTGCGTATCTTGAAAAGTCGCGCGAGGAATTGGACCGTATCGAGTACGCGGATGACCGCGCGCAGCAGCTCGAGCAGACGCTCAAAAAGCAAGAGCAGGCCGCGCGAGAAGCGGCGCAGGCCCTCTCCGACCGCCGCCACGCGGCGGCAAAGGAGCTCGAAGAGCGTATTTCCCGGGAACTGCGAGAGCTCGACATGCCAAAGCTCCGCTTTGCCATCGACTTTCAGGAAAAGGACATGGGCGAAGACGGCGCGGACGCCGTGGCGTTTTTGATGTCCGCCAACGTGGGCGAGGCGCTGCGCCCCATCCAGAAGATCGCGTCCGGCGGCGAGCTGTCGCGCATCATGCTGGCGCTCAAAAACGTGCTGGCCGAGCAGGACAGCGTGATGACGATGGTGTTCGACGAGGTCGACACCGGCGTTTCGGGAAGAGCCGCCCAGCGCGTGGCGGAGAAGCTCGCCAAGCTCTCGCGCAAAAGACAGGTGCTGTGCGTGACGCATCTGCCGCAGCTCGCGGCGATGGCCGACACGCACTTCGGCGTGGAAAAAGGCGAGGAAAACGGCCGCACGCTCACAAAGGTCGCCGCGCTCGACCGCGCGGCGCGCCGCGGCGAGATCGCCCGTCTAAGCGGGGGAGACCACCCGAGCGAGACGATGCTTTTGGGCGCGGAGGAACTACTCTGCGCGGCAGAAAATTTTAAAAATCAACTACTGTAAAGCAAAATCACATGGCAGAGAAAAGCGCCGCGCAGCGGCGCTTTTTCGAAGAAAGGAACATCAGATGAACGAATTTGCTGAGCGCATCGAGCGGGATTTTCCGGTGCGGCGCAAGGAAAAAGAGAAAGTGGACTTCCGCACCTGGCTTGTCTACACGCTCAAGGAGCTCGGCTATTCACCGAAGCTCGAGAGCGGGACATCGGCGCTCTCGGCGGGCGGCAATGTGACGAACGTGGTCGTCGGCGACATCGAAAAGGCGAAGATCGTGCTTGCGGCGCACTACGACACCGGCGTGCGTGAGGTTCTGCCGCCGCTCATCTGCCCGACGCGTCCGGCAACGTACATGCTCTACGAGGCGCTGCTGCCGCTGCTGGCGCTGGCGGTGAGCTTCCTTATTTCGTTCGGTGTGACGTTTGCGCTCAATATGCCAAATATGACGCTGCCGCTTTTTTTACTGCTGCTGGTCGTGGTGCTCTTTTACCCTAAGTATGGCAAGAGCGAAACGAACAACAAAAATGCCAACACTTCCGGCGTCGCCGCACTGCTCGAGGTCGCAAAGGCGCTGACGCCGCGCTACCGCGGCGAGGTGTGCTTCCTGTTCCTCGACGGCGGCACACAGGGGAGCAAAGGTGCCAAGCGCCTGATCCACGCGCACCCCGAGCTCAAAAAGAAAAGCGTCGTTGTGCTCGACTGCGTGGGCGAGGGCGACGAGCTGCTGATCCTGCCGGGCAAGGCGAGCCGCTGGAACGACAAGCTGCTCGACACGATCCTCGACCAGTTCAGCAACAGCGAGAAAAAAACCTGCTTTTTGAAGACCGACGGCCTTGTCCACTATCCCTCGGACAACCGTGCGTTCACGGGCGGTACGGTCATCTGCGCATGTAAAAAGGTCAAGGGCTTTGGCCGCTGCATCCTGCCGCGGAAAACGAAGGAGATCGACGAGGAGAACCTGTCTCTCCTGTGCGACGGGCTCTGCAAGCTCGTGATGTACTACAATCCGCAGAATACTTGATACTTGACAAGATCGATTCTTTACGTTACAATATCTGCGTTTACGGTGATGAAGCGGAGAAGTAAGCAGCGATTTCCTGCAAAGAGAGCCTTCGGTCGGTGCAAGAAGGAGAAGAATCGTGCCGAAATACACCGCGGAGCCGGCGCCCGAACGAAAGTTTTCCAGTAGGCGTGCCCCGGGAGCGCCCGTTATCGCGCGGGAGTGTGTCAGCACTCCGTGAGGCCGTTTTTGCGAGAAAACGGCGAACCAGAGGTGGTACCGCGAATTTATTCGCCCTCTGTCCGAGAAAGGACAGAGGGCGTTTTTTTATCGGCGAAAACGGCCATAATGTCCGAAACAAAAGAAAAATGAACATAGGAGGAACCAACAAATGGGAATTTATGAAGAGCTGAAGGCGCGCGGCCTGATTGCGCAGGTGACGGACGAGGAGCAGATCCGCGATCTCGTCAACAACGGTAAGGCGACGTTCTACATCGGCTTCGACTGCACAGCTGATTCGCTGCACGTCGGCCACTTCATGGCGCTGTGCCTGATGAAACGCCTCCAGATGGCGGGCAACAAGCCTATCGCGCTCATCGGCGGCGGCACGACCATGATCGGCGACCCCTCGGGCCGCAACGACATGCGCAAGATGCTCACCAAGGCTGACATTGACCACAACGCCGAGTGCTTCAAGCGCCAGATGGAGCGCTTCATCGACTTCGGCGAGGGCAAGGCCATGATGCTCAATAACGCCGACTGGCTGATGAAGCTCAACTACATCGAGCTGCTGCGCGAGGTGGGCGCGTGCTTCTCCGTGAACAACATGCTGCGCGCCAAGTGCTATGAGCAGCGCATGGAGAAGGGCCTTTCGTTCCTGGAATTCAACTACATGATCATGCAGTCCTACGACTTCTACCACATGTTCCAGGAGTACGGCTGCAACATGCAGTTCGGCGGCGACGACCAGTGGTCCAACATGCTCGGCGGCACGGAGCTCATCCGCCGCAAGCTCGGCAAGGACGCACAGGCGATGACCATTACGCTGCTCTTAAACTCCGAGGGTAAGAAGATGGGCAAGACCGCGAGCGGCGCGGTGTGGCTCGATCCGAACAAGACCACGCCCTACGACTTCTACCAGTACTGGCGCAACGTGGGCGATCAGGACGTTCTGAAGTGCATCCGCATGCTCACGTTCCTGCCGCTCGAGCAGATCGACGAGATGGACAAGTGGGAGGGCAGCCAGCTCAACCGCGCGAAGGAGATCCTCGCCTACGAGCTCACCGCGCTCGTCCACGGGGAAGAGGAGGCCAAGAAGGCGGAGGAAGCCGCGAAGGCGCTCTTCGGCGCGGGCGGCAATAACACCAACATGCCGACGAGCACGCTGACGGACGCCGACTTTGAAAACGGCAGCATCAACGTCCTTTCGATGCTGGTCGCGGTCGGCCTGTGCCCGTCCCGCGGTGAGGCGCGCCGCCTCGTCCAGCAGGGCGGTGTGACGATCGACGACGTGAAGGTCACCTCCATCGACGAGAGCCTTGCACGCGAGCGCTTCGAGGGCGAGGGTATCATCGTCCGCAAGGGCAAGAAGGTCTTCCACCGTGTGAAGGCGTAAGCAAGGCTGATTACAAAACGTAAACGAAAAAATGGAGCAGGGATCTGCGCTGAAAACGCGCAGAGCCCTGCTTTTTGTCCGAATGCACAATGCAAAAAAACAAAATGAATACAATGAATATTCGATGGATGCTATAATGAATATTGCACGAATACAAAATGAATACACGATGAATATTGTATAAACGATAGATAAGTACAGCTTATACCGCGGATTGGAACGGCCTTAACGCGCTGGACAACTGCTCCAAATGGCGTTCGGAAATGCGGCACAGCGGCAGCCGCAATTCGCCGCTGCACAGGCCCAAAAGCTCCATCGCGGCCTTGACGGGGATGGGGTTGACCTCGCAAAACAGCGCGCGGATCAGCTCGTGCAGCTTGCGCTGGAGCGCGCCTGCCTCCAAGAAATGGTTTTCAAGGCAGAGCTGTGTCAGTTCATGCATTTCTCGCGGAACGACGTTCGCGGCGACGGAGATGACGCCCTTGCCGCCGAGCGCCATGATGGCGGCGGTGGAA
>CALAAN010000076.1 GCA_937884915.1 uncultured Oscillibacter sp. | reverse complement strand
TGATCGAGGACAACTTCACCTCGAAGAACATGCTCGCGCTCATCGTCCCCACGGGCGACTACGACAAGCAGTCCGCCATTCTGGACGAGCTCGCGCAGTACGACGAGGTCGACTCCACGATGGGTCTTACCAACATCGAAGCGCTGGACGGCTACATGCTGGCCGACAAGCTGACGCCGCGCCAGTTCGCCGAGCTCGCGGGCCTTGACTACGAGGCCGCGCAGGTCGTCTACGCAGCCTACGCCGCCCAGCATTCGGAATACGGCAAGCTCGCGGGCAATCTTTCCACCTATAAGGTGCCGCTCATCGACATGCTCCTCTTCGTCTGCGAGCAGATCGACGCCGGCGTCGTCACGCTCAGCGACGACCAGACGCAGATGCTTCAGGACGCCGAGGTCCAGATGAACAGCGCCAAGGCGCAGCTGCAGGGCACGGATTACGACCGTATGCTCATTTACCTCACGCTGCCCGAGAGCGGCGACGAGACCTACGCCTTCACTGACAAAATTCTTGAGATCGCCGAAAAGTATTATCCCGACGAAAATGTCTACCTCGCAGGCGAATCGACGAACGAATACGAATTTGAAAAGTCCTTCGCCGTGGATAACAAGGTCGTCAGCATCGTGTCGGTGCTCGTCGTCATGCTGGTGCTGCTCTTCACGTTCAACTCCGCCGGTATGCCGGTGCTGCTGATTCTCGTGATTCAGGGCTGCATCTGGCTCAACTTCTCGTTCCCAACCATCACGGGCAAATACATCTTCTTCCTGGGATATCTGATCGTTTCCTCCATCCAGATGGGCGCGAATATCGACTACGCCATCGTCATCGCCAGCCGCTACCAGGAGATGAAGAACAAGATGTCCCACCGCGACGCCATCATCGAAGCGCTGAACTTCGCCTTCCCGACGATCATCACCTCCGGCTCGATCCTCTCGATCTGCGGCTTCTTGATCGGCAGCATGACATCGGAGCCCGTCATCGCGGGCATCGGCGAGAGCCTTGGCCGCGGCACGGTCATTTCCATCATCATGGTCATGTTCGCCCTGCCGCAGATCCTGCTCATCGGCAGCGGCATCGTCGACAAGACGTCGTTCTCCGTCCCGTCCATCACGGAAAAGAAGTCGGGCCACGGTAAGGTCTCCGTCAACGGCATGGTGCGCGGCAACATCAACGGTACGGTGCATGGCATCATGCACGCCACGGTCGAGGGCGACATCGACCTGAATCTGATCTCCGGATCTGCAAATGAGGAGCAAGACGATGAAGAATACTAATCATTTCTATCGCTTCTGCGCGCTTGCACTCTCGTGCCTGCTGCTCATGTCTCTTCTCCCCGTCACGCAGGTCCTTGCCGACGGGGACGGCGC
The DNA here is from genome assembly GCA_937884915.1 of uncultured Oscillibacter sp. GTDB lineage: Bacteria > Bacillota > Clostridia > Oscillospirales > Oscillospiraceae > Hominicoprocola. The sequence continues at coordinate 2,981 of CALAAN010000076.1, read as the reverse complement.
CATCCACATCAAAAGCGCAGAAGACTTGCAGTCCCTCGCGCATTCCTGCACGCTCGACTCCTGGTCGCGCGGCAAAACCGTCGTGCTCGACAACGACATCGTGCTGGAAACCGACGACAATCTTCCCATTCCGACCTTCGGCGGCACGTTCAACGGCAGCGGTCACACCATCAGCGGCCTTTCCATCACGCAGAGCGTCTCCCCCGCCGGTCTGTTCGGCGTGCTGCAAAGGGACGCCGTCATCAAAAACTTAAATGTCGAGGGCACGGTTACCCCGTCCGGCGACAGTGAAAATGTCGGCGGCATCGTGGGTGAAAACCACGGCACGATCGAAAACTGCACGTTCAACGGCAGCGTCTCCGGCAAGCGCAGTGTCGGCGGCATTGCGGGCCGCAACCTCGCCACGGGCATTGTGCGCGCGTGCGACGCTTCGGGCGCGATCTTCGGCCAGAGCATGACCGGCGGCATCGTGGGCGAGAACCTCGGTTCCATCGTCTCCTGCCGCGGCCGCGCATACGTGAACATCGAGAGCACCGACCCCAGCATCGACCTGAGCGAGTTGAACCTCGATTTCTCGCTTGACCTTGCGAGCCTTTCCCGCGTCGACACGCTTAACATCGCCACCGACACCGGCGGCATCGCGGGCTATTCCTCCGGTGCGATCGCGTCGAGCACGAACTATGCCGCCATCGGCTACCAGCACATCGGCTACAATGTCGGCGGCGTGGTCGGCCGCAGCAGCGGCCAGATCCTCGCGTGCAGCAATGAGGGCGCGGTCTGCGGACGCAAGGACGTCGGCGGCATCATTGGTCAGATGGAGCCCTATATCCGCATGGAGGTCTCCGAAGGCCTACTGCAGCGGCTTAAAGCGCAGTTTGGCGAGCTCAACGGTCTTGTCAACACGGCGGCCAATCACGCCGAAGGCGGCTCAAACGAGATCGCCTCGCGCCTGAACAGCATGTCCGGCTATGTGGACAGCGCAGTCAACGAACTGGACAACATCCGTCTGAATGCCAGCATTGACAGCGCTATCTCCGGCGATGGCTCCCACTCCTCCGACACTTCGATCAGCGGCGGCAAGGACGCGGCCGCGGGCGTGGAACACGAGCATTCCAACAGCGGCCACAGCACCACTGTCTGGGGCGGCAGCGCAGCAGGCGCAGATGTGAGCCACGATGGCAGCGCCTCGGGCGCCATCACCGGCTCGACACAGATCGTCGCCGCGCCGGATCTCGGCGGGCTGACCTCGTCGATCAACGGCCTGAGCAGTCAGGTCACAATGCTCAACAGCGCCGCCAGCGGCACTGTCGGCACGCTGACAAATGACATCCGCGCCATCAGCAACAAGTTCAATGAGATCTCCTCCACCGTGCTCGGCGCCCTGTCGGACAGCAGTTCGTCAGATATCGTCTCTGACACATCCTCCGTCGATATCGACGCGGTCACGCTCGGCAAGGTGTCGCTCAGCCGCAACAGCGGCGCGGTGTACGGTGATGTCAACACCGGCGGCATCGCGGGATCTATGGCCATCGAATACTCGCTCGATCCCGAGGACGATGTTTCGGAGCATCTTTCCAGTCTCTACCGCAAGCAGTATGAATACAAGTCTATCATCCAAAGCTGCGTCAACAATGGCGATGTAACCGGAAAGCGCAGCTATGCCGGCGGCATCGTCGGACGGATGGACCTTGGGTATCTGACCGCGTGCGAGACGTCCTCCTGCACCGTCACGAATGAGAATGGAAACTACACCGGCGGCATCGCCGGCCTCACCGGCGCGACGGTACTCGGGAACTTTTCCAAGTGTACCCTCAGCGGCAAGAAGTATGTCGGCGGCATCGTCGGCTCCGGCGTGCAGGAAAGCGTCGACGGCAGCAAAAGTACCGTGAGCTGGAACTACTCGCTCGTCAGCATCACCGACTGTCAGCAGTATGAGGGGGCCATCTCCGGCAGCGATATGGGCACGTTTGAGCACAACTACTACGTCTCCGACGATCTCCCCGGCATCAATCGTCAGGGCTACGCCGGACGCGCCGAGCCCATCAGCTATTCGCAGCTGCTCGCCCTCAGCGACCTGCCCGAGAGCATGAAATCCTTCACGCTCAAATTTGTTGCCGACGACAAGACCGTCCTCAGCCGCACCTTCCACTACGGCGACTCCATCGACGAGAGCGACATCCCCGAGCCGCCCGCCAAGAGCGGCTATCATGTCCACTGGGACCGCACCGACTTCACAAACCTGCACTTCGACACCACCGTCACCGCTGTTTACGAGGCCTACACTCCCGGTCTTGCCTCCGAGCAGACGCGCGAGAGCGGACAGGCCGTCATCTTGGTCGAGGGCAACTACAACGACGGCGACACCATCACCGTAACCGCCCAGCCGCTCACGCCCGAGGCGTTCGACGTGCAGTCCGGCACCGTGCTTGACCGCGTGAAGGGCTACTTCTCCTGTCTCAGCCGCGGCGAGATGCCCTCGATGCTTGCCAACGCCGAGGTGCTCGAGCAATGGCGTATCGAGCTCGCCGACGACGGACAGGACACGCACACCGTGCGCTATCTCCCGCCCGACGGGCAGAAGGAGCTTCGCATCTACGTGCGCGAAAACGGCGGCAGCTGGCAGGAGGCCGACTGCGGCACGATGGGCAGCTACATCACCTTCCCCACGAGCGGCGACAGCGTTGAGTTTGCTGCCGTGCGGACGCTCGACGTCTGGGGCATCTGGCTCGGCGTGCTCGCCGTGCTGGCCGTTCTGGTTCTTATCATCATTCTTCTCGTCCGCCGTCATAAGCGCAAGGCGCGCAAACGCGCCGAAGCGCTGGCGCGCAGCATGAGCGCCGTCTCGCAGGCCGAGCAGATCGTCCGTGGTGAGGACACCAACACCTCCGCAGAGAGTACAGCCCCCGCCAAGGCAGGCATGTCCACAGCAGATGAAGAAACCGTTCAGGCGGATACTCCTGTAACAGAATCTGAGGCGGTTC
>CALAAN010000075.1 GCA_937884915.1 uncultured Oscillibacter sp. | reverse complement strand
TGAACGTCAAGCGCCTTTTGACGGTCTGTCCCTCCGCCTGCGCGCACCACAGCCGCATTATCCGCAACCTTCTGAGCGACCTTGCGGGCAAAAATCTGCTGCTCAACGAAAAGCTTACGCACATCGCCCAGCGCACGACGCGCGCCAAGCTCATGTCCTACCTCTCCGCCGAGGCGCAGAGACGCGGCACGGTCGAGTTCGACATTCCGTTCTCCCGCCAGCAGTTAGCGGACTTTCTCGCCGTCGAACGCAGCGGACTGTCGCTTGAGCTCGGAAAAATGAAAAAGGAAGGCCTGCTGGACTTTCATAAAGAGCACTTCGTGCTGAATATCTGAATGAACGCAAAAAAGGAGGAAACGTCGCGTTTCCTCCTTTTCTCCTTTAATTGTCCTCTGTTATGATCTGTGAGAGGTCGACGGCGTATCCCGCCGTGTTTTCGACGTTTGCCCCGTTGCCGCGGAACACGCAGTTATTGAAATCCAGCGTTTCCGTGCCCGGCATCGCGGCGATGCGTACGGCGGTGCCGTTGTCTTCGTACACGCTGTCGCCGTAGTATCTGCCCGAGCACGTCGCGCCGCCGCGGTTGTCGAGCCACAGCCCCACGCCGTTGCCGCGGAACGTGCAGCCCGAGGCGTTGACCCAGCTGCCGAGGCCGCCGTAAGCGCCGATCTTCCAGTTTTCAAATGTACAGCGGTGCAGGAATGCCCCCTCGCTCGCCGAAAGGCCGATGCCCGTGCCGTCGCCCACAAAGCGGACGTCCGTGATATTCGAGGGATGAATGCCGCGCGTCGCGATCGTCACCGTGCCGGTGAACGTCGTGCCGCCCGCGCTGCCGATCAGATCGCAGCAGAAATTTTTCATCGTCAGCCCGCCCTCGTACGTCACCGCGGGGAGCTGCAAAATGTAGACCGACTTTCGGTCCGCCTCGTGCGCGAGCGCATCGAGCAGCTCGTTCAGATCGTCGATCGTCGCCATCGGATAGTCGTTCTCCGTCAGCGTCACGACCGGAATGCGCGTGATCTTGACCGTGTGGCGCAGGCGCAGCGTATCGCCGTTTTTGAGGTAGATCGTCCAGACGATGTCGCCTTCCCCCTCCTTGAGCTGCTCGGTGTGAAAGCTCGGGACGGCCTCGATCGCCGCGTTGGAGCTTGTCGGGATGAACGTCTCGTCGATCTGCAAAAGCGTGATGCCGCCGCACGGCGTGGTCGTCACCTCATAGTGGTCGACAAGGGCGAGAAATTCGTCCTTTTTGTCCTCGCTGCCGCCGTTGTCGACGAAAATGCGGGAGCTCGTCATCTGGCCGCGGGTCTCATCCTCGCGGACTTCCTCAGTGTAGAGCGGCTGGCCGAAAAATGGCGCGCCGCCCTGCGACTCAAAGCTCAGCGCCAGATGGAACGTCTGCCCGTCCGCTTCGTAGGTGAGCTCCG
>CALAAN010000074.1 GCA_937884915.1 uncultured Oscillibacter sp. | reverse complement strand
AAGCGGTCACAGTTCGGAAAACGGCGTCCGCGATCTCACAGCCGGTGAGATCATGACGACCGCCGATGCAAGCGACACCTATCGCCTCTACACCAACACGACGAAGATCCGCGTCGCGTTCCGATCGGAGACGCCGCAGAGCGGCACGATCACGCTCTGGAACATCACCGACGTCGCAAATCCCTATCCCGCCATGTTTTACGAGGTCGACGGCCGCACCGCGCGCTGCGACTTCACGAATCTTTCCTCCGCCGAGCGCTATTTTGTCCTCTGCGACGGCCTTACCGGCGACGTCGTCCTCTCCGACGGGCGCCCGACGGACCTTTGGGAGAGCTTTCTCGACCTGCTCCACACCTTCTTCCCGCGCTGAAGGCGAAAACACGCCGGAGTTGACAAAGCGAGCGCGCTTCTCTACAATAAAGGGAGCTTTTCAAGGAGGAGGTGCGCGCCATGAACGACAAGCTGCGTCTCACGCAGATGACAAAGGCGGCGGGTTGAGCCGCCAAGCTGGGGCCGGGTGCCCTGACAGAAATTCTTGCTGACCTGCCGAATGTGTCGGATCCCGCGCTTCTGGTCGGCTACGACAGCAGCGACGACGCCGCCGTGTACCGCATCTCCGACGAGGTTGCCGTCATCGAGACGGTCGACTTCTTCACCCCTATTGTGGACGACCCGTACCTCTTCGGTCAGATCGCCGCGGCGAATGCGCTGAGCGATGTGTACGCCATGGGCGGCGAGCCGAGAGTGGCGATGAACCTCCTGTGCGTGCCGAACTGCCTGCCGAAAGAGGACATCCCCGCCATTTTGGAGGGCGGCCATGCCAAAGCCGTCGAGGCCGGATGCGTCATCGCGGGCGGCCACACCATTCAGGACAATGAACCCAAGTACGGCCTGTGCGTCACGGGCTTTGTCCATCCCGATCACATCCTCAAAAATGTCGGCGCGCAGCCGGGCGACGTGCTGGTGCTGACCAAGCCGCTCGGCAGCGGTGTGCTGACCACCGCCATCAAGGCTGATCTCATCTCCCCCGCCGCGCGCGACGCGGTCTATGCCCACATGGCGACGCTCAACAAAAAGGCGGGCGAGGCCGTGCGGAACGCCAAAAACGTCCACGCCTGCACCGACGTGACGGGCTTTGGCCTGCTCGGCCACGGCTACGAGATGGCGAGCGGCAGCGGCGTCACCATCCGCCTGCACGGCGCGGCGCTTCCCCTGATGGACGAGGCGCGCG
>CALAAN010000073.1 GCA_937884915.1 uncultured Oscillibacter sp. | reverse complement strand
TGGTGCACGAAAACGACGCGGCGGAGCGGCTTCTCGCCCTCTGCGGGCAGGAGAATATGATCCGCAGCGAGGTCAAAGAGGGCAAGATCGAGCTCAAGGCCGCCTGTGACGGTGTGTTTCTGGTCGATTCTGCGCGCCTTGTCGCCGTGAACAGCCAGGACGAGGTGATGATCGCCACGCGAAAGGGCGGCATGGCCGTGCGCGAGGGCGACAAACTCGCAGGCATGCGCGTCATTCCGCTGATCATCGAGGAAGAAAAGCTCCAAAAGGCCGAGCAGGCCGCGGGCGATAAGCCGCTGCTGTCGCTCAAGCCCTATGTTCGTAAGACCGCCTGCATTGTCGCCACCGGCGGCGAGGTCAAAAAGGGCCTCATCAAGGATACGTTCACGCCGGTCGTGATCGACAAGCTCAAGACCTACGGCATCGAAACGCTCGAGGTCGTCTACTCCGGCGACGGGGTGGAGAATGTGCGCGACGCGGTGCTCGCGATGCGCGAAAAGAAGCCCGACATGATCCTCTGCACCGGCGGCATGAGCGTCGACCCCGACGACAACACGCCGGGCGGCATCAAGGCCGCGGGTGCGAATATCATTGCCTATGGCGCGCCGGTCCTGCCGGGCGCGATGTTCCTGCTTGGTTACTTTGACGACGGCGTGCCCGTCATGGGTCTGCCCGGGTGTGTGATGTACGCGGGGGCAACGGTCTTTGACCTGGTGCTGCCGAAGATCGCGGCGGATCTGCCCGTCACACGCGCGGATCTCGCGGCGCTCGGCGAAGGCGGGCTATGCCTTGGGTGCAAGCCGTGCCATTATCCGATCTGCCCGTTTGGAAAATAAAACTTCAAAACGATGGCGGAGCCATCGTTTTGAGGGGGATGCAGCCTGCTGCGCGCACTCGCTTGCGCTCGCACACTTGCAGGCTGAGAGGTGTTTTTTGCCACGCGCCGGTCGCGGCAAAAACAGATCTAGATTGTTTGCGCCGTGTGTGGCGCTTGGGCAGCCGTTAGCGGCTTTGCCGCTTTACGGATGCCGCATCCCCCTTGCGGGGAAAAGTCTGCGACGCTTATTTCGCGCCCAAGGGGCGCAGGGTTAGGGGTGCAGGACTGATAGATTTTTTGCACCGAATGAGTCGGTACTTTTTGACAACTTCAATATTTCGCGCCTGCGGGCGCGAAATATTGGGGGAGCGCTATCTATTTTGAGGATAGCGGAATGGAGCTGTCCAAGTTTCC
>CALAAN010000072.1 GCA_937884915.1 uncultured Oscillibacter sp. | reverse complement strand
CAGACCTTGACGCCGAGGTTTTCAAGGTATTCGCGAAGACGCATGGCCGTCGTCGTCTTGCCCGAGCCGCTCGGGCCCGTCAGGCAGACGATGGGCTTCTGCCCCTTGTTCATTAAAATGCTCGCCGCGGCGGAGCTGATCTTGTCATGAAAGACCTCCTCGCAGCGCAGGACGAAGCGGGTGTCGTCCTTCATATTGGTCACAATGTTTTCAATGTCGATCACGCGCATAGTATGATGATCTCCTTACTTTTGGGATTCTGCCGCCATCTTCATGGCTGTTTCCAGCGCGATTTTCATCATGGCGGTGAAGCTCGTCTGCCGCTCCTCGGGCGAAAGCTCCTCGCCGGTGAGGATATTGTCGGAGATCGAGCAGAGAGAAAGGCCGCGCTTTTTCGTGTAGGCGGCGTTGCAGTAGAGGGCGGCGGCCTCCATCTCGATGGCGAGCACACCCATGTCCGCCCACTTGAGCGACAGGTTCGACGCGTCGTAGAACGTGTCGGACGAGTAGAGGTTGCCGACGTCCATGCGGACGCCGAGTTCCTTCGCCGATTCGACGGCGGCGGAGAGGAGCGTAAAGTCCGCGATGGGGGCGAACGTGCCGCCGAGGCCGTACTGCGCGGCGTAATTCGAATTCGTGCACGCGCCCATGCCCGCGACCACGTCGCCGAGCTTTAAGTCCTTTTGCAGCGCGCCCGCCGAGCCGACGCGGATGATGCTCTCAACGCCGTACTGCGTGAACAGCTCATAGGAGTAGATGCCGATGGACGGCATGCCCATGCCGCTGGCCATCACGCTGACGGGGACACCCTTATACTTGCCCGTGTAGCCCTGCACGCCGCGGACGTTGTTTACGAGCTTTGGTTCGTCTAAAAATGTTTCGGCGATAAACTTCGCGCGCAGCGGGTCGCCGGGCATCAGGACGGTTTTGGCGAAGTCGCCTTTTTTCGCGCTGTTGTGCGGAGTCGGCATATTGAGCCCTCCCCTTTCTTAAAGTTCGCCCTTGGCCTCGAGCTCCTTGACGGCCTTGACGATGCGGGACGTGCCGAGGCGGTCGGCGCCGAGCTTGAGGAAGTCTTCGGCATCCTGCAGACTCGCAATGCCGCCGGCGGCCTTGATCTTCTTGCCGTTGGTCATGTGGGCGGCCATGAGGGCGACGTCCTCGCGGGTCGCGCCGCCGCCGGCAAAGCCCGTGGAGGTCTTGATATAGTCGGCGTGAGAATTGGAGACGACCTCGCAGAGCTTGATCTTCTCTTCGTCCGTGAGAAGGCAGGTCTCGATGATGACCTTTAAGATATTGCCGTGGCAGGAGATTTTCACAGAGTTGATCTCCTGAAGGATCTTGTCGTACTGGCCTTCCTTGACCCAGCCGAGGTTGATGACCATGTCGATCTCGGTCGCGCCGTCGGCGACGGCGGACTCAGCCTCCATGCACTTGATGCCGCTGGGCACATAGCCGTTGGGGAAGCCGATGACCGTGCAGATGGGCAGCTGGCCGAAGCCGTAGTGCTGCTGCTCGGCAACGTAGTGCGCGGCGTGGTTCACATAGGTCTGCGGGATGCAGACGCTCGCGCAGCCGTACTTGATGCCGTCGTCACAAACTTCCTTGATGTCCTCCCAGGTGGCGGTCTGCTTGAGGAGGGTATGGTCAACGTGCTTGAGGATTTCCTTAACGTCCATTGTTATCTTCTTCCTTTCTATGTCTGAAAGCGTATTTCCTGCGAAAAATCGCTTTATTTTAGCATGTTTTCGCCGCTTTGTCTACCATCCGACAAAGTCTCTTACAGTGCGCTGCCGAAATACTCCGTCATCGCACGGATGAGGAATTCATAGTCCCG
>CALAAN010000071.1 GCA_937884915.1 uncultured Oscillibacter sp. | reverse complement strand
GTCCGGGCAGCTCCTTGAGCGACGAGAAGTACAGGCAGTACGTGACGCCTGTATGGATGAGGCCGACGATAAGAAGATTGACCCAGCCGAAGGCACCCAGCGAGCCGAGCGTGATGCCGCCTGTTGAGAGCACATACGGGACGAGCACGACAATGGCGGAGAGAAACTGTAAAAATGTGCGATGGATGCCTTCGACCTGATGGATGGACTTGTTGAGCAGGATGACCGTCGCGTAAAACACCGCCGCGCCGAGGCCAAAGAAAATGCCCTTGAGATCGTCCACCCCGCGCGTGTCGCCGATGCCGGTGATGAGCACAAGGCCGAGCGTGGACATGACAAAGCAGAGGAATTTCTTCCCCGTGAGCTTTTCATGGAAGAGAATGGGGCAGACGAGCGTGACGATGACGGGCGCAAAGTAATAGCTCAGCGTGGCAACGGAAACGCTCGTATAGCGGTAGGCTTCGAAGAGCAGGATCCAGTTAATGCCCATTGCCGCGCCGGAGAGGAGCAGCAGCGGCACCTCCTTTTTGATGCGCGCAAAGGGGATCTTCTGTCGACTCACGAGCAGATATACGCCGATCAGCAGCGCGGCCAGCACGGCGCGATACAACGCCAGCTCGCCGGACGAGACGGGAATGCTGCGCACAAAGAGCCCCAGCGTGCCGAAAATGGCCATCGACACAATGAGCATGAGACGCGGATCGGCAATTCTTTTCATCAGTGATTCCTCGCAGTTCCTGAAAATGGTAGATGCCGTTTATCATAGCGCGAATTTTCAACGGCGTCAACCCACAGATGAGGAAGGATTGTTCCGGAAAAAACACAAAAAAGGGGGTCGGCATACGCCGTCCCCCAAGAGTATTTCGTTTAATGCCGCAGCATGTAGACAAGCGCGGCAAATTCCGCCGCGCCCAGCGCAGCCATAAGACAAATTGCGCGAAGCTTCGGTTTCCTGACGCGGATCGGCGTGATGTACAGTACGCCGAGAAAAAACAGCCCCAGCGCGTAAACGACCGCGCAGTTCAAGGCAAAGCGCAGCGAGAGGAGGTAAAAAAGCGGCGCAAGCACGGCACTCGCCGTGACCGGCACGCCGAGGTAACAGGCGCGATTTTCGCTCGTGCGGTCCTGCCGTTCCTCCTCCGTCACGTTGAAGTAGGCGAGGCGGATGAGCGCGCAGAGCGCGAAAAACGACATCGTCGCAAGGAACCAGAGCTGATCGCACTCCATGCTCCAGCCGATGGCGGCGGGCAGCACGCCGAAACAGACAAGATCGTTGAGCGAGTCGATCTGGATGCCGAAGCGCTTTTCCTGCTCGGTGCGGTTCTTTTTCGTGCGGGCGATGCGCCCGTCGAATGCGTCGAGCAGTCCCGCGAGCATCAGGCACAGCATGGCGTCAAGCGGCTCGTTTTGCGCGGCGGAATAGAGGCCGCCAAGCCCCAGCAGCAGTGAGAGATAAGTCGCGATCACGGTGTAGTCGTAAACTCCGATCATAAAAAACCGTCCGATCCTTTTGGATTGCAAGACCATTATACCAGACGGCGGCGGGGAAGTATCGCTAAGATGCTGACAAGGTTATCGGCTGCGGCGGGATCGCGCGATGACGCGTGCGAAGTGCGCTTCATCGTAAATGACCGGTACAGGGTAGACGGGATTCGCCTCCTGCGCGGCCCATTTGGCCATGAGGGGGATGTCCTCATCACGGATGCAGTCGAAATGGTCGGGGATGCCCATGCGGACGTTCATCGCGCGGATTTCGGCGATAAACGCCTTGGCGCGCGCTTCTTCCGTGTCGCCCTTGAGGCCCACGAGCTCTGCAAGGCGCGCAAGGCGCGGGTAGGCTGCTTCGCCGTAATCCTCGAGCACGAGGGGGAGAAGCACTGCGTTCGCAAGGCCGTGGGATACGCCGTAGAGCCCGCCGAGCGTGTGCGCGATGGCGTGCACATTGCCGACGCTCGCGCGCGTGAACGCCGCGCCCGCATCGAACGAGGCCTGCAGCATCGCCGCGCGGTCGGGAAGCGACGTGCCGTCACGGTACGCGCGCTCCAGATGCGTGAAAATGGTCACGACGGCGTGTTCCGCAAGCAGGCGTGTCTGCTTTGTGTTGTAAAAGCGGCTCAGGTACGCCTCGACCGCGTGCGTCAGCGCGTCCATGCCGGTCTCCGCCGTGATGTGCGGGGGCAGACCGACGGTGAGCGCGGGGTCCAGGATCGCGTAGCGCGGGATGAGGCAGAGGTCGGAGATCGCGCACTTATGGTGGTCGCTGCCGGTGATGACGGCGGCGATGGTCGTCTCCGACCCCGTGCCTGCCGTCGTGGGCACGGCGATGAGCGTCGGAATGCGGTGGCGGACCTTTAAGAGCCCTGCGAGCTGCGAGAGCGGCTTGTCCGGCCGCGCGAGGCGCGCTGCGGCGGCCTTGGCTGCGTCCATCGGCGAGCCGCCGCCGATGACGAGGAAGCAGTCGCAGCGATCAATCTTATACTGCGCGACGATTTTTTCGACCGTTTGGGCCGACGGGTTCGGCTCGACAGAGGAGAAGATGGAGAGCAGGATGTCCTGCTCGTCGAGTTTTTCCTGCAAGGCGCGGAAGTGCTCATCCGCGCACTGGCGGCGGCTCGCGACGACGAATGGGCGGCGCAGGCCGTTTTCGCGCAGAATGTCCGCGGTGCGAAGTAAACTCCCCTCGCCTGAAAAGACCTCCGGCGTGCGCCAGGGGAGAAAGCGCGCGCCGACGGCAAAGCAGCACTGGAACGCGCGGCAGAACATGGCATTCATAGGACTTCTCCTCTTCCGAAAAATACA
>CALAAN010000070.1 GCA_937884915.1 uncultured Oscillibacter sp. | reverse complement strand
CTTCTTCTGCACAAGGCCGAAGACGACGGCGAACACCATGAACATAATGGACACCATGCCGGCCGCGCCGTTGGTCTGCGCGGCGTCGGCGAGCTGCGTCACGCCGTCGACCACGGTGTAGGCGTTGAACGTGCCCGCGACCATATCGGCGAACGCCGCGATGACAATCAGGCAGAACAGCCAGCAGAACAGCAGAAACAGCTTGCGGCCGAGCTTGCCAATGTACTTTTCAATGAGCATGCCCATGGACTTGCCGTCGTTTTTGACGGAAGCGTACAGCGCGCCGAAGTCCGTCACAGCGCCGAAGAAGACGCCGCCGATGAGCACCCACAGCAGCACCGGCAGCCAGCCGAACACAGCGGCCTGAATTGCGCCGGTGACAGGGCCCGCGCCCGCGATGGAGGAAAACTGATGGCTGAAGGCGGTCCAGCCGTTGGTGGGGACAAAGTCCTTGCCGTCGTTATACTTGACGGCGGGCGTCTGCGCTTTGGGGTCGATACCCCAGGTCCTGGCAAGCCAGCGGCCGTAGAGTGCGTAGGCGGCGACGAGGACGACCGCCGCGATCAGCACGATGACGAGTGTGTTCATGTGATTTCCCTTTCTTTCCTAAAAAATGCTGTATTCTTCGCCAATGCCGGGAGCAAAAAGAAAAGCCCCGCCTCTGCCGCGGGTTTTCCACAACGAAAACCCATCGCAAAGACGAAGGCCAATATCGCGGCGATACCCGCCGCAGATCTCAACTTCCGCGTTACCACTTTGCTTGCCGGAATGACCGGCCGCTCGACCGCTGCCCGAATGGATCGGAGAGCGTACCCTGTTAACGGTGGGGGACCGGCTGCGATTACTCGGCGCTTGCGCCTTTCACCGCGGCTGCTCACAGGGGATGGCCTGCCCGTTCCTTGCTGCCGTTTCGCACCAGCCAACGGCTCTCTGAAAGCGGTGATCCGGGGAAGTCGTGTCCTGCTCAAAGCATTTGACGAATGATGTGTGTACAATAAACCCATCCTCCGCCGTTGTCAATATGGTTTTGTCCATACACGACGGATTTCGTCGAAGAAAATAGACGCCCCGCCGTTTCTCCGCCGCTGCTTTAGGCAAAATACAAATGCTAAGTATGAATAGCACCATGCCGAAGCGAAATGGAACCGCACCGCCGCAGGAGTGTGAAGACCATGCGAGCCCCTCGCTTTTTCACCGAACAACCTCCCATTAGCAAAGTAAAAAATATCCTGAAGTCTTGCAACTTCAGGATATTTTTCTGGTTGCGGAGGCAGGACTCGAACCTACGGCCTCCGGGTTATGAGCCCGACGAGCTACCAACTGCTCCACTCCGCGATATATGAAATTAAGGAAATACTGGTGCCGGTGACCGGACTCGAACCGGTACAGTATCGCTACCGGGGGATTTTAAGTCCCCTGTGTCTACCAATTCCACCACACCGGCAGATATCGGCAAAAGATAATATACCATACCTCCGCCGCGGTGTCAACACCTGTTCGCAAAAAAGTTTTTCCGCCCGCGTCTTTGCGCCTTTGACTTGCTGGCCTTGCTATGCTATACTATGCTTGTATTGTTATCGAAAAGAGGCGGACTATGCAGATCGGAACGGTAAAAATTGAATCGAAGCTCGCGCTCGCGCCGATGGCGGGCGTGACGGACGCTGCATTCCGCCAGATCTGCTCCGAGCTCGGCGCGGGCTACACCGTCACGGAGCTTGTGAGCGCCAAGGCGCTGTGCTATCACGACACGAAGACGGCGCAGCTGCTGCGCCCGTTCCCGGGCGAAAAGCCGTTTGCCGCGCAGATCTTCGGCAGCGATGTGAACTGCATGGCCGAGGCCGCGCAGATGGCCATCGAAATTTCCGACGCGGACATTTTAGATATCAACATGGGCTGCCCCGTGGGCAAGGTCGTGAAAAACGGCGACGGCAGCGCGCTGATGAAAGACCCCGAAAAGGCCGCGCGCATCGCCGAGGCGGTCGTGCGCGCCGTCAAGGTCCCCGTCACGGCGAAGATGCGCCGCGGCTGGGACAAGGGCAGCATCAACGCCGTCGAGCTCGCCAAGATGCTCGAAGAGGCCGGTGTCAGCGCCGTCGCGGTGCATGGGCGCACGCGCATGCAGATGTACGGCGGCGAGGCCGACTGGAACACGATCCGCGACGTCAAGCAGGCCGTCAGCATCCCCGTCATCGCCAACGGCGACGTTTTTTCGCCCGAGGCCGCGGTGCGCATCCTCAAATTCACGGGCGCGGACATGGCGATGATCGGCCGCGGGAGCTTCGGCAATCCGTGGCTCTTTGCGCAGTCCGCCGCCGCGCTCGATGGGCGCGGCATTCCGCCGCTGCCGCCGTTTGCCGAGCGGTGGGACACCGCCGTGCGTCAGGTGGAGCTTTCCGCACAGTATCAAAACGAGCGCGTCGCCATGTTACAGGCGCGCCATCACCTGTGCTGGTACCTAAAGGGCATCAGCCACGCGAATTATTATAAGGAGAAGATCGTGCAGCTCTCGACACTTTCCGAGCTGCACGCGCTCAGCGCGTCGATCAAGCGGGATCTGCGCTGAGGGTCAATAAAAAGCCATGAACGAACGGGAACTCATTGCGCGCCTTCAAAAGCGGGATGAAGCCGCCTTCGAAGAGCTGATCCGCCAATATGAGAAAAAAGTGTATACGCTGTGCTTCCGCATGTGCTCAAACAGCGAGGACGCCGAGGAGGCCGCGCAGGACGCCTTTCTCGCGCTCTGGCGCGGGATCGACCGCTTCCGGCAGGAGTCGTCGCTTTCGACGTGGATCTACCGCCT
>CALAAN010000069.1 GCA_937884915.1 uncultured Oscillibacter sp. | reverse complement strand
TGCACGCGCTGCGCAATCAGGTGCGGTGTACATGGCTTCGCCATGAATCTTCTGCGAGTCGTGACTACTATCAACCGCGCCTTACTACCGTGAGGCGCGAGTGACGTTTGTCTGGCGGCAGACTGCGTGCGGAATGCGGCATTGCTGGCGCTCGCCGCATTGTGGAGTGCCTCGCTAGACGGGAATTAGTCTGCACTTCTACAAGATAAGCAGAGCGGCAGCGGATAATAGGAGATAGTCAAATCGTCTAGCAACACCCAACGCGGCAACGCCGCGCGCAGGCATTTGCATTCCGGAGGCCTAAAAGTCATTCAAGCCCGGAACTGCCAATCAAAAGCCTTTCTCTTGGGGTTCCAAAGGGGCCATTCTCTTTTGCGAAAGAGAATGGCCCCTTTGATTCGTCCCCCTGCTTGCAGGGAATCCCCCGCCGCGCAATGCGCGGCCTCACCCCTCCATGTCTGCATGGAAATAAACCGTCCGCTCCGGCAGCGACAAAATGAGTGTATACTCGCTGCTTTTCCCGCCCGCGGCGTCGGTGTATTCCGTGACGCCGACGAGCGCGGTGCCGGTCTCGCCGTCGAGGGTGAGATCATAGAGCACGTCGTTCACGCCGCGCTGGGTGAGGGTATAGGTGCCGCTCTGCGTGCTGCCGTCCGAATCCGTGACCGTCAGCGCGCCGTCCTGCGTGGAGCAGGTGAGGGCGGGAAGGTCGAGCGGCTGACCCGCGCTGTCGATGGCGTTTGCGTATGTCCAGTCGTGGCCCTCGATGGTCAGGCCGTCATCCGCTTTGCCGCAGCCGGCAAGCAGAGAAATGAGCAGCAGCGGCAATAAAACTTTAATCTTGCCCGTCATGTGTTTTTCCTTTCCACCTCTTGATTTTCAATCCTATCAGCACACCAAGTCCCACGGCAAAGAGCGACAGTGCGGCTAAAAACAGATGCGAAGGGAACCGGCCCATAACGTAGATATCTGTCGCCATATCAACGCCGCCGATGATCGAAACATCCTCCGGAATGGGCGGCCCAGCAGTAAAATACTGCACGGCGCATACAAGCAATACCGGAACGCTGATGGCCAGCAAAATCCATGCGCCAGTCTTCAGGGCTTTTACACGGATGCGGCGCTGCTTTTCCGATATGGCTGCTGCGTTGGGGAGTGTTCCCCTCCGGCGTGCCGGTCAGCTCTGCGAGCGGAACGCCGAAAAAGCCCGAAAGCGCGAAGAGGTTCGCCGTGCTCGGCAGCGACGAGCCGTCCTCCCACTTTGTCACGGCCTGCCGAGAGACCTCGAGTGCCTGCGCCAGCGCCTCCTGCGACAGCCCGCGCTCCTTGCGCAGTGCGCGGATGCGCGCGCCGAGTTCGTTGTCCATAGAAAGTCTCCTTTGCCTTGATGGCGCTATCATAGCAGTTTTTGGCGCAAAAGTCCACCAAGTATTCCGCTACTATCGGTAGCGAAACGAAAAAAGCCGCCCAAAAGGGCGGCTTTTCGCGCGTATTTACTTCTTGCGGCAGGTGAGCTCGCCGTTTTCGGCGTCGAGCACAAGCGTACTGCCCGCGGCGAGGTCGCCGCGCAGGATCTCCTTGGCGATCAGCGTCTCCGCTGCGCTCTGGAGGTAGCGCTTGAGCGGACGCGCGCCGTAGATCGGGTCGAAGCCACGCTCGATGATGAGACTCTTAGCCGCATCCGTGACTTCGAGCTTGAGCGTCTTGTCGGCAAGGCGCTTCTTGAGGCCCTCCATCAGGATGTCGATGATGCCGCTGAGGTTTTCCTTTGTGAGCGGCTTGAACATGATGATCTCGTCGAGACGGTTCAAAAACTCCGGACGGAATGCACGGCGCAGCTCGCCCATGACGGCGGCGCGGGCGCTTTCGGAGATGCTGCCGTCGGGCTGGATGCCGTCGAGCAGCTCGGAAGAGCCGAGGTTCGAGGTCAGGATGATGATGGTGTTCTTGAAGTCCACCGTGCGTCCCTGAGAATCGGTGATGCGGCCGTCGTCGAGAATTTGCAGCAGGATGTTGAACACATCCGGATGCGCCTTTTCGACCTCATCGAACAGCACGACGCTGTACGGCTTGCGGCGCACGGCCTCGGTGAGCTGGCCGCCCTCGTCATAGCCGACGTATCCCGGAGGGGCACCGATGAGACGCGAGACGGAGAATTTCTCCATGTACTCGGTCATATCGATGCGCACGAGGTTATGCTCATCATCGAACAGGCAGTCGGCGAGGGACTTTGCAAGCTCCGTCTTGCCGACGCCCGTGGGACCGAGGAAGAGGAAGCTGCCGATCGGGCGGTTCGGGTCTGCAATGCCCGCGCGCGAGCGCTGAATGGCCTCAGTCACGAGGCGCACGGCCTCGTCCTGACCGACGACGCGCTTGTGAATGATCTCGTCAAGGCGCAGCAGCTTTTCGCGCTCGCCCTCCATCAGGCGGCTGACGGGGATACCCGTCCACTTGCCGACGATGTCGGCGATCTCGTTTTCGGTCACGGTGTCGTGCACCATGGAGTTGTCGCCCGTGTGCTTTTCGGCCGCGGCTTCGGCGTCCTTGAGCTGCTTTTCGAGGGCGGGGAGGTCAGAGTACTTGAGCTTTGCGGCCTTTTCGTACTCGAGGTTCGCCTGCGCGCGCTCGATCTCACCGTGCATCTGTTCGATCTGGCTCTTGAGCTTCTTCACGCTGTCCACACCGCTCTTTTCCGCCTCCCAGCGGGACTTCATGGCGTTGAACTGCTCCTTCTCGTCGGCGAGCTCCTTCTTGAGCTCCTCGAGACGGTCGCGCGAGAGCTGGTCGTCCTCTTTCTTGAGGGCCATCTCTTCGATCTCCTGCTGCATGATCTTGCGGCGAAGATCGTCGAGCTCTGCGGGCATCGAGTCGATCTCCGTGCGGATCATCGCGCAGGCCTCATCGACAAGGTCGATGGCCTTGTCGGGCAGGAAGCGGTCGGTGATATAACGGTCAGAGAGCGTCGCGGCGGCGACAAGCGCGTTGTCGTGGATGCGGACGCCGTGATAAATTTCATAGCGCTCCTTCAGGCCGCGCAGGATGGAAATGGTGTCCTCGACCGTCGGCTCGTTGACCATGACGGGCTGGAAGCGGCGCTCGAGGGCGGCGTCCTTTTCGATATACTGGCGGTACTCGTCGAGCGTGGTCGCGCCGATGCAGTGCAGTTCGCCGCGGGCGAGCATCGGCTTTAAGAGGTTGCCGGCGTCCATGCTGCCCTCGGTCTTGCCCGCGCCGACAATGGTGTGCAGCTCATCGATGAAGAGGATGATCTTGCCGTCAGACTTCTTGACCTCGTTCAAAACGGCCTTTAAGCGCTCTTCAAACTCACCGCGGTACTTCGCGCCTGCGATCAGCGCGCCCATGTCGAGCGAGAAGATCGTGCGGTCTTTCAGCCCGTCGGGCACATCGCCGCGCACGATACGCTGGGCAAGGCCCTCGGCGATGGCCGTC
>CALAAN010000068.1 GCA_937884915.1 uncultured Oscillibacter sp. | reverse complement strand
GCACGACAACGTCGAGCGCCGCACCGGCGAGATGCTCGGAATCCAGCGCTTTGATGAGCGCATCCTGATCAATGGCCGTGCCGCGGCCGACATTGACAACGTAAGCGCCCTTCGGGAGCAACGCCATACGCTCTGCGTTCAGGATATTGATCGTGTCCGGCGTGGAGGGAAGCGACATAAAGAGAAGGTCGGTCTCGGGCAGGACCGCGTCCAGCTCGGCGACGGTGCGGACCTCGTCAAAGTCCGGATTCTCCCGACCGCTGCGGTTGAGCCCTAAGAGCTTTGCGGGATGGAACGCGCGCACGCGGCGGGCAAATTCCGTGCCGATATCGCCCGTGCCAAGGCAGGTGACGCGCGCGCCGTGGAGCGAGTGGATGCCGCCCGGAAGTACGCGCCAGTCACCCTCGCGGATGATCTCGGTGTACTCCATCTGGCGGCGCAGCAGCATCAGCGAGACCATGACGGAATGCTCGGCGATCGTCGTGCCGTAAGCGCCCGAGGCATTCGTGAGCAGGCAGTCGGGATTCTGATACAAATCGTCGCGGCAGAAGCGGTCGACGCCCGCCCAGCAGCTGGCGTACCACTTGAGGTTTCTTGCGCCCGCGATGACGCGCTGGGACGGATGGCCGTAGAGGATCGTGCAGTCGTCCACGTTGCCCTCCGCCGCCTTGGACGAGGGGAAGAAGACGATGTCATAGCCGCAGCGCGCGGCAGTGTCGCGCAGGGTCTTTTCGTATGCCGGAGTCAGGAAGTCGATGATGACGCCGATTTTTTCACTCATGGTTCAATTCCTCCAAAATCATTTCTGCGACGCGCAGGCCGTCGGCCGCGGCACTCATGATGCCGCCGGCGTAGCCCGCGCCCTCGCCGCAGGGATATAGACCGCGCAGGTCGGATTGAAAACTCAAGTTGTCGCGCACGATGCGCACTGGGGACGAAGAGCGCGTCTCCACCGCCGTCAAAACGGCGTCGGGCGCGTCGAAGCCCTTTAATTTCCGCCCCAGCATCGGAAGTCCCTCTTCCAGCGCCTCGCACACAAAGGGCGGGAGACAGTCGTGCAGGTCGCACCAGCGAACATTGGGAAGATAGGTAGGCGCGACCTTTCCCGCGCCGTTTGATCGGCGATGGGCGAGGAAATCTTCGACCCGCTGGGCGGGGGCGGCGTAATTTCTGCCGCCGAGGCGGTAGGCCGCGTCCTCTAATTCCCGCTGGAACGCGACGCCCGCAAGGGTATCGCCGGACGGGAAGTCCTCCGGCGTGACGGAGACCAAAAGCCCGCCGTTGATGTTCTCGCCGTCGCGCGCGAATTCGCTCATGCCGTTCGTCACGACGCGCTTTTCCTCCGACGCGGCGGCGACGACCTCGCCGCCTGGGCAGACGCAAAATGAGAACACGCCGCGCCCGCTTTCCGTATGACACGAGAGCTTGTACGATGTGGGCGGGAGACCGGGTCTTCCCGCCGCCTCCTTATATTGAGCGGCATCCATGTCGCGCTGGCGGTGCTCGATGCGCACGCCGACGGCGAAGGGCTTGGGCTCCATCGGCACGCCGCGCTTTTGCAGCATTTCAAAGGTATCGCGCGCGCTGTGGCCGGGCGCGAGCACGACGTGCTTGGCGGGCAGCGTGTATTCCCCCTCGGGAGAGCTCACGCGCAGCGCCGAGACGCTGCCGCCGTCAAGCAAGAGATCCACAACCTTGTGGGAAAACCGAACCTCGCCGCCGCGGTCGATGATCTCGCGGCGCAGGTTTTGCAGCACCACATATAATTTGTCGGTGCCGACATGGGGCTTGGCGTCGACCAAAATATCCTCGCTCGCGCCGAAGCGCACGAATTCTTCTAAAATATAGCCGTGGCGCAGGTCCTTCGTGCCGGTGTTGAGCTTACCGTCGGAAAACGCGCCCGCGCCGCCTTCGCCGAATTGCACGTTTGAAGAAAGGTCCAGCTCGCCCGTGCGCCAGAAGTGCTCGACGTCGCGCTTTCGCTGCTCGACCGCGCGCCCGCGCTCTAATAAAATGGGTCTTGCACCGCAGCGGGCCAGCAGCAGCGCGCAGAAAAGGCCCGCGGGCCCCGCGCCGATGACGACGGGGGAGACCTCCGGCGCGGAAATGGGCGCGGGCGGCGAGTATGCTTTGGGCGCGTAGGGCTGCACATTTTTGTTCTTGCAGCGCTTCAAAACGCCGGATTCGTTTTTGGCCTCGACCGCAGCAGAGCAGACGAGCTTTACGCCCTCGCGCGCGTCGATGGAGCGGCGCAGGAGATGGATGGAGATGAGCGCTTCCTCGCTCACGCGCAACGCGTGCGCGCAGGCCGCGCGCAGCTTGTCTTCCTTTGCCCCCACGGGGAGCTTCAAATCGTCGATGCGAAGCATGTGCGCCGCCTCCTTTTTCTTCAGTCGCGTTTCATTTTAGTATGACGGGAAATAAATCGCAAGGGGAATCGCGCGATTATCACAGAAACTTAAAAAAGTCATCGGGAATTTAAGAAATCGTCAAATAGCGTTCAAGAAATATACATAAATATGCCCTATGATAGCATCATCGAAAGCAAAGAGGCCGCAAGAAAGGGTCTCGTTCCATAGGAGGTCAACATCATGTACGAAGACGAAAACAACCTGTATCACTACAGCTATCGCAAGGGCGACGAGCAGAACCCCAACGCCCCGATCGACACGAAGAACTACGCCGAGGACCCGTGGGATAAGTCCCCGAACGGCGGCAGCCCGAAGAAAAAGGGCGGCAGCGGCCTTTCCGGCAAGATCGTGGCGCTGGCGCTGGTGTGCGCGCTCGTTGGCGGCTTCATCGGCGCGGGCGTGAGCGGCGCGGCGACCAAGGTCAACAAGACGAGCGTTCAGGTCAGCGACCGCGAGGTCGCACAGGTGCAGACCGTCAAGGTCGACGGCAAGACGCAGATGTCGATGTCGGAGGTCTACGCCTCGAACGTCAACAGCGTCGTTTCGATCAACGTCTCCGCCACCTCGACCAACTACTTCGGCCAGACCGTTGAGACTGCGGCGAGCGGCACGGGCTTTTTCATCACGCAGGATGGCTACATCCTGACGAACCACCACGTCATCTCCGGTGCGAGCACCGTGAAAGTGACACTATACAACGGCGAGACCTATGACGCCAAGGTCATCGGCAGCGACTCCGACTACGATA
>CALAAN010000067.1 GCA_937884915.1 uncultured Oscillibacter sp. | reverse complement strand
TCTCTTCTACGTGCCCTACGTCACGCTCGCGGTGATGACGTTCCCCGCCATCATGAATGCCACGCAGTCGCCCATCGCGGGCGCGGCGGCCATGGTCATCGGCATCGTCGCCGCCTGGTGCGGCCTGGGCCTCCTCCCCGTCTCGCTCATCTGCTGCGCGACGGTGCTGATCTTAGAGCATTTTATTGTGTGACCTGATATTGTCAAACCGGCATCCGCCAATTACGGATGCCGGTTTTCTTTTTCACATTCACAGCAGGATATCTTCCCGCGTTTTTGACGCAAAATGCCCCTGCCGCGGCTTTGCGCTTGCCGTCTTATGACCCACGATCAACAGTGCGACCGGCTCGATGTGCGCGTCCAGCGCAAATGTCGCCTTCACTTTCTCCGCATCCCAGCTCATGACCCATATCGAGCCGAGGTCAAGGTCCGTCGCTTCGAGCATCATGTGCGTCGTGGCGATGGTAGCGTCGATCTCACCGCTGCTCTTGCCGTCCTGCGGGCGCACCCAGCAGGTGCGCTTGTCATAGCACACGAGAAACGCCGCAGGGGCAAAAAAGCCGCCCGGCACGGCGTCGTCCAGCTTCTGCCGCTTTTCCTCCGTGTCGATCACCAAAATGCGCTGCGGCTGCAAATTGCACGCCGTCGGCGCGGCGAGCGCCGCGTCGAGTATTTTTTCGATCTTCTCCGGTTCAACGCCACGGTGCTCATACTCCAAAACGGAAAACCGTTCCCGCGCCAGCGTCAGAAAATCCATCTTCTGTCTCTCCCCATCAATCGTATTTTACAGCCGTACCTCTTCCCCCACGGCAAAGAAGTACAGCACCTTTTCCCTGACCTTTTTCCCCATCACGCGCGTAAGCGCCATGGAGTAGGCTTCGAGCTGAGGGCGGTAGTGCTCGGCGCGTTCTTCGATCTGTGAGCGAACGATGCGGTCGGTCTTGAAGTCCACGACCACGAGCTCGCCATCCTCTTCGAAAAAACAGTCGACTACGCCCTGCAGGAGCACCGCGTCGTCCGCGTCCAGCGCGGAAAAATCGCGCACCGGCCGCAGCAGCGAGAAGCGGTATTCGCGCCGCACCGTCCGCGCATTTTTGCGGATGCGCGCGGCAAGCTCGCTCTGCAAAAATCGGATGATCGCGCGCACATCGACGGCGTTCGCCTGCTCGTCCGTCAGCTTGCGCTGCGCGCGCAGCTTTTCGATCTGCCCGCGCACGCTCTGCTCGCTTGCTTCACAGAAAAAGTCGAGATCCTGCATCACAAGGTGCAGCGCCGTGCCGCGCTCCGCGCCCGTGAGAGCCATCTCACCCGCAAGGAATTTTGGTTTACATAGGCTGCGCAGCCGCGGCGGCAGCGCCGTGTTTTCGGATATCTCCTCGTCCAGCGCGCGGCCCTTGAGCTGCGTGGCCGTCAGCTTGGCGGGAAAGGCCGTCTGCCCTGCGTAGGGGTAGCGGTACGACAGCGCGGCGAAGTCCACCGGAAGCTCGTTCTTCAGCGGCGCGGCCTCTGCCGGTACGTCATCGGGCCGCCGCTGCGGCGTCACAAAGCTCAAACCGTCGTGTACACGCACCGTCCACGGTGTTTCATTTGCGAAAAAGTGTCCCTCACCGTTCTGCCCCGCGAGTTCGCGCAGGGGCGCCGCCTCGCTGCGCTGCAAAAGCGGCAGCATGATCCAGTCGCCCATGCATTTGCCGCTGTCCACGGCCTCGGGCAGCACGGGACAGTCGCTCAGCGCCAGAAGGTCGGCGACGCGGCTTTTCGCGTTCGCCTGCGTGTGCACCATGACGAGCTTTTCCTTCGCGCGCGTCATCGCGACGTACAGCACGCGCAGCTCCTCGGCCTTCGCCTCGCGGCGCAGCGTACGCTCGAGCGCCTGCCGCGCGGCCGTCGGATACTGGATACGCCTTTGCATGTCCACGCACACCGGCCCCAGCCCGAG
>CALAAN010000066.1 GCA_937884915.1 uncultured Oscillibacter sp. | reverse complement strand
GACCTTCAAGGCCATGGTAGAGAAAATGTTCAACGGCGCGGCGACCGCCAAGGGCGCCCTCATCATCACGCCGGAGAAGGTCATCGTCACCACCCCCGGCGCCGACAACAAGAAAGAGCTGTAAAAGCATGAGCGGGCGCAGAAATGCACCCGCTCATAAATTTCATAGTAACTTGTTATGGCCGGTATATCCCGCTATAATGTAGAAAAAGCAAAAGCGAGGGATGTGCCATGTATCAAAGAAAGCTGGAAAAGGATATCCGCTGCCCGCTGGAATACGGCATGGAGCTATTCGGCGGGAAGTGGAACTCCCGCATCATCTGCGTGCTGGCGACACTGGGTACGCTGCGTTACAGCGAGCTGCGCCGCGAGATGGGCAACATCACCGACGCGGTGCTGGCCTCCACGCTGAAAGGGCTGATTGCCAACGGCATCGTGGAGCGAAAGTCCTACGATGAAATTCCGCCGCGTGTGGAGTATTCGCTGACGGAGAAAGGCGCGTCTGTTGTGCCGATTTTGCAAAGCATCTGCCAGTGGGCCGGCGTATTCTATAAGGACGAGGGCGAGACGCCCATGATCCAGTGCCAGCGGTGCGACCACAGGGGATAATATTGTAAGCAAAAGCAGCTTCTTTATCACGTTAAATAGGCGGGCAACTCCTTGAGGGAACTGCCCGCCTGCGCTATATTCTGCTGTGCCCTTATTCGATGCCTGCCAGCGTCTGGGCTTCGGCGACGTACTGGTCGATGAGGCCCTGCTCCTGCATTTCGGCGATCTTTTCGTTCAGGTAGGCGACGAAGTCCTCGTTGCCCTTCTGCACGCCGATGCACTGTCCCTCGCTGTCGCTCTCGATGCCGATATCCTTGACGATGAGGTCATCGTTCGCCGCGGCAAATGCGAGAGACGGGGTGTAGTCGATGTACACGACATCAAGCTTGCCGCTCTTGAGCTCCATAATGAGATCCTGCGCCTTGACGAGGCCGACGACGTTGTCTTCACCCGCAAGCTCGTTGGCGATGGGCACCTGAATCGTGCCGTTCTGCACGCCGACCTTGTGACCACTCAGGTCTTCGGGCTTGTTGTAGAGCGCGTCATCCTCCGCGCGGACCAGAATGGTCTGCTGCTGCTTAAAATACGGGTCGGAGAAGTCGACGGACTTGAGGCGCTCCTCGGTCGAAGCCATACCGGCGATGACGATGTCGAAATCGCCCTTGGCGAGGTTGATGCACAGGTTGTCGAACGACATGTCGACGACCTTGAGCTCGACGCCGAGGTCATCGGCAATGTACTGCGCGATGGCAACGTCAAAGCCGACGATGGTGTCCTTGCCGTCCATCTCTGTGTGGAACTCGTTCGGGGGATAGTCGGCCGAGGTGCCCATCACGAGCACGCCCGCTTCCTTGATCTGCTCGATCTTGGACTTGGCGGTGTCGTCGGACGACGCGTCGCCGTCCGAGCTGCCCTGCGCGCTGTCATCGCTCTTGCTGCCGCAGGCGGCAAGGGACAGAATCATCATAAGCGCCAGAAGCAGTGCCGCAAATTTCTTGAATGCGTTCATTTTCGTTCCCTCCTGTTATCGCTTATTCCCACAGGGGCTTGTCCCAAAGGTTGACCTTGGTGCCGATGCCCATTTCCGTCGCGTTCAGGTAGAGCTGATAGGCGATCATGATGTCCAGCGCGCCAAGGCCCATGGACGCGGCGGCGACGAACTGATCGTCCGAGGTGCGCAGCTTCTTCGTGCCAAGCACCAGCTCGCTCAGGTCCATGATCTGGCTCTCATCGAGCTCGCCCTCCTTCGTGAGCTTGGAAAGCGGGTTCGTGTGCTGCTTGAGCTGCGTCCAGTAGTCGGCGACGATGCCGTCGGCCTTGAGGAAGACCTCCTCCTTCACCTCGTTGGAGTGCATGGAGACGAGGCCGCAGCCGGGCGTGAGCCAGGAGGTGTCCATGAACGGCTTGGGCGCGGTGGTCTCGCCGACGATCAGCTGGGACTTGAGTGCCGCAGTCTTGCTGTCGCTCGTCGGGATGATCTCGACGCCCAGACTGTCCCCGTACTCCTTCGCGATGCCCTCGGCCTTGGCGACGTCGATGTCACAGAGGTACATGGTCTTGATCTGCGGCAGCGCCTCGTGCACGGCGGAGATCATCGTGCGGCCGATAACGCCCGCGCCGACGAGGCACGCAGTGTCCGCGTTGGAGGGGGCGGCATACTTGGCCATCAGACCACCGACGGCGGAGGTGCGCATCGCGGTGATGAGCGTGCCGTCCAGAATGCAGAACGGCAGCACCGTTTCGGGGTCGCTCAAGATGGAAATATCAATGCCGTAGGGGATGCCGGGGATAGTGGCGTTCTTCTTGGACTCCGCCGCCCACTTGATGCCGCCGATGTTGACGTCGCCGCCGATGTAGCAGGGCATGGCGTTGAAGAACGACTGCCAGTTTTCCTTGTCGGGGATGCTGGTGTTGGTCTTGGGCGGGTTCTTGATGAGACCCTGACCGAGCATCGCGTAGGTCTTTTCCGTAACGGCCAAAATCTGTTTCATATCGAGAAGGCCGGCCTTGATGACATCTTCCTGCTTAAGGAACAGAATTTCGGGATTGATCGTGTGAAGCATTTTTGTTTCCTCCAATAATATCGTAAATTTTATTTTTTGTTAAATGACGTTGATGACTTTGGACAAGAA
>CALAAN010000065.1 GCA_937884915.1 uncultured Oscillibacter sp. | reverse complement strand
GCGGAAGATCGTCACGATCGACACCTACGCCGCCTCGCTTGGCGAAGGCTTGCAGGTGCTCGAGGCCGCGCGCATGATCGAAGAGGGGAAGAGCCTCGATGAGATCAAAACGCATCTGCTCGCGAGAAGACCGCACATGTGCCAGTTTTTCACGGTCGATGACCTTGCGTACTTAAAGCGCGGCGGCCGCATTTCTGGCGCGACGGCGCTGATCGGCACGGTGCTGAGCATCAAGCCGATCCTGCGCGGCGACGAGACGGGACACATCGTTTCCTGCGGCAAAGTGCGCGGCATGAAGCGCGCGTATCAGGAGCTTGCGAATTACTACGACGGCCGCGCACTCGATAAGAGCGAAATGCTCGGCATCGCCCACGCGGACAATGAAGAGGGCGCGCAGGCGCTCATCGCGCTGCTGCGGGACAAGGGCTTCACCGGCGAATGCCTGAACGTGGTCTACGAGCCCGTCACCGGCGCCCACGTCGGCCCGGGAACCGTTGCGCTGTTCTTCTACGGGAAAGAAAAGTGAACATAAGGACCGCCCGAAGGGAAGCCTTCGGGCGCTTTTTTCTATGGTGGACTTTGTAGGACTGTTTTGATATAATTGCCAAAAAGAGTTTATATCTCTTTTTGACAATTGTTTAGTAGTGTGTGGAAAGTTAAAAAATGAGGAGAGAGTAAAATGAAAAAGAGAATAGCTTGCACTATAACCATGATGTGTTTATTGACTATCTTGACAGGATGTGGGAAAAAGTGTGCGTATGAAGGGTGTGAAAACGAAGCGGTCAATAAAGCAGGGTACTGCAAAGAGCATACCTGCACAGTAGACGGATGCACGCAACCTGTAATCAACAATGGCACCTATTGCGCAGAACATGGATGCAATGTCGCGGGGTGCGTAAACAAAGGTAGAGATGACGGTGATTACTGCAAAGATCATTCTTGCACATATTTTTCGTGCAAGAATATTAGAATTGATGGAGAGATATTCTGTGAGGAACATATAGACAAGAAATGTAAGATGGACGACTGCCATGAGAGAGGAGAGGATAATGGTTATTGTGCAGAGCATACTTGCAAAATCATGGGATGTGATAATCCTGTTGTTGATGGGAAAGGAACATGTAAAGAGCATCTACAATATGCGTGTCAGTCAAGTGAATGTAGTGAGACAACATACTATTATGATTTATCAAAATTCTCAGAAGTGAGCGTAGGCAATAAGAACTATTGTTATAATCACGGATGCAAGTATGGTGGGTGCAATAATGAGGCAATGGCAGGAAAATCATTTTGTGAGAAACATCTGAAAACAGTAAAAGAGAACGAGCAGAAAACAGCAGAGGAAGAGCAGGCAAAATATAAAGACAAAGAGATTGTCAGTGAAAACGGCAAGTATATGTGGCAGGTTTACGCCGCATCTGATTCACTTCATTTTTCGGCAACTTGCAAGGGTAGCGGCTATTTTGGTATCAAAATTCTTGATAGCAATCAGGATTTTTTTGATTTGGTACTGAATGAAGTTGGAAGTTATGAATTAGATAAGACAATATATGGACTGACAGTAGGAGAGAAATATTTCATTCAGATAGAAGTTTCAGATGGAACGATATCCTATTCTTGGACGGGAACATACGGGAAATAAAGCAATTTTAGCCAGTCGTTTTGCCACTGGATTTTTGCGCTCGCTTCTGCTATGATAACGCCAAAGAAGCGC
>CALAAN010000064.1 GCA_937884915.1 uncultured Oscillibacter sp. | reverse complement strand
CAAACCCGCAATGTGCGGGGTCAAGGGGCAAGGCCCCTTGCGTTCTCTTGGGGGTCCAAGGGGGATATTCTCTCACGTGAGAGAATATCCCCCTTTTTCCGTGCAGCGCCTACGGCGCTGCTTCCCCTCCCGCGCCCGCGCGGGAAACGCCACAGCCCTCACGGGCTGCCCACTCATCCGCGCGGCGCGCGGAAACCAGCCGCGCCCCTGCAAGTGCAAAAAAAGAGCACCCTTACGGGTGCTCTTTTTCAAATCACTGAGAGTTAGCCGAACAGGGACATCAGGACGCCTGCGGCGATAGCAGAACCGATAACACCGGCAACGTTCGGGCCCATGGCGTGCATGAGCAGGAAGTTGGAGGGGTTCTCCTTCTGGCCGACGACCTGGGAAACACGTGCAGCCATAGGAACGGCGGAAACGCCGGCGGAACCGATCAACGGGTTGATCTTTTCCTTCAGGAACAGGTTCATGAGCTTGGCCAGCAGCACGCCGCCCGCGGTACCGAAACCGAATGCGACGATACCCATTGCCATGATCTCAAGGGTCTGAACGGAAAGGAAGGTGGTGGCGGTGGCGGTAGCACCGACGGTGAAGCCGAGGAAGATGGTGACGATGTTCATCAGCTCGTTACCGGCAGTCTTCTGCAGACGGTCCACAACGCCGGACTCCTTGAACAGGTTACCGAGCATCAGGCACGCGATCAGAGGAGCGGCAGAGGGAACGAGCAGCGCCACGAACACGGTGATCATGATGGGGAAGATGATCTTCTCGCGCTTGCTGACCTGACGCAGCGGGCGCATGACGATGCGGCGCTCTTCCTTGGTGGTCAGAGCCTTCATGATGGGGGGCTGGATGACCGGAACGAGAGCCATGTAGGAATAAGCGGCAACGGCGATAGGGCCGAGCAGCTCGGGAGCCAGACGGGAGGTGACGAAGATCGCGGTCGGGCCGTCAGCGCCGCCAATGATACCGATGGAGGCGGACTGCTGATAGGTGAAGCCCATGAACTGGGTGCCGACATAGGTCATAAAGATACCGAGCTGAGCGGCAGCGCCGAGCAGCAGGGACTTGGGGTTCGCGATCAGGGGGCCGAAGTCGGTCATCGTGCCGACGCCCATGAAGATCAGGCAGGGGTAGATGCCGAGCTTGACGCCGAGGTACAGGACGTCGAGCAGGCCGAGGCTGACGGTGCTGCCGACTGCCCACGGGGCAAGCACCGCATCGGCTACGCCGGCTTCCGACATCTCTGTCAGGAATTCCTGCGTGATGGGCGCTCCTCCGAAGAGGTCCCAGTGGACGTGTCCTCCGGCGAACAGGATCTCGTGGAACATGTCCGCGCCGGGAAGGTTGGTGCACAGCATACCGAACGCGATGGGCAGGAGCAGCAGCGGCTCAAAGCCCTTCACGATGGCCAGATACAGCAGGACAAAGGAAATGGCGATCATGATGAGGCATTTCCAGTTGCCCTCTTGGCCAAACATATAAAAGCCGGTCTGCTGCAGGAAATTGATAATAGCAGTCATTTATGTTTCTTTTCCTTTCACAGTTAATCCAGGGGGAATGCTGTTAGCCGATGACGCACAGAACGTCGCCGGGGTTGACAGCAGCGCCCTTGGCAACTGCGACGGAGGAGATGGTGCCAGCGCAGGGAGCGAAGATCTCGTTCTCCATCTTCATGGCCTCGAGGATGAACAGCAGATCGCCTTCCTTGACGGCCTGACCGGCGGCGACCTTCACATCGAGGATGGTGCCGGGCATCGGGCTGGTGACAGTACCGGCGCCGGCGGGAGCAGCAGCCTTGGGGGCAGCAGCGGGAGCGGCGGCAGGAGCCGGAGCAGCAGCGGAGGCGGGTGCGGCAGCGCGGGCAACGGGAGCCGCGGCAGCGCGGGAGACGGGAGCGGAAGCCATACGGCCGCCGGCGGCGGACTCGACGGTGACTTCGTAGGTGGTACCGTTAACGGTGACATTGTACTGCTTGATCATGTTTGTTCTCTCCTAAAAATAAAATTAGATTTTTTTAATGTTGACGATGTTCATGCTGCGGGACGAGATACCGACCTCTTCCGAGAGAGCGGCAGTGATCGCGGCCACGATCTCCGGCTGCATACCCTGCGGCTTGGGAGCCGGTGCAGGCGCGGCAGCAGGAGCGGCGGCAGCGGCGGCAGGGGTCTTCTCCTTGCCCTTGAGGATCGCACCCATTGCCATAGTCAGGAAAATGATGCAGATCAGGCCGAAGAACACCGTGCCAATACCCATCAGGGTAACAAACAGGCTGCTGTATTCCATTTCTTCCTTTTACCTTTCAATATTGGATTATAGCAAAGCGATTGCAGGAATTGCAAGCGCGTATGCACTTTTTGCGCATTTTTAACGGCTTTCCCGCCTGCCTTGTACGGCAGGCGGGAAAATAGACTTTCCTTACTGCACGGAGAGCACGTCGGCAAACGCCTGAATGGCGGTCGCCGCCTGACCGAAGTCGCGCATCTGCTGGTCGATGCCGAGCTTGATGAAGGGAATCCCAGCAGCGTCGAGCGCCTTCTTGAGGTACGGGAACTCCATCTCCTCGGGGTCGCAGAACTGCTGCATGAACAGCACCAGGCCCTGCGCGCCGGACTCCTTGACCATGTTGGCTACGAATTCGCCGCGGCGGTTCTTGTTGGACTGCGGATCGTAGAGCAGGACGTCGTAGTCGGTGTTGGTGAACTGCTCGACGAGCGCCATCATCGGGTCGCCCTCTTCGCTCGCGTCGGTGCGGAAGGCACGGGACTCATGGGCGACATCGTCCGCCGCGATGGCGACGTTGTTGTCCTTGAAGATCTTGAGCAGCGTCGGGTTGTCGCAGATGATGCCGGAGGTGACGACCTTCACACCGTTCCACTTGGCAGCGGGCAGCGCCTTGAGTTCGGCGTTGAGGGCTTCGAGCTTCTCGGTGTACTCGGCCTTATCCATGAACCAGGCAGCCTTGAGGACGGCCGAGCGCATGATCGGGTCGATGACGTCGCAGTGGTCGCTCGCGAGCTTGACGAACTCGCGGCGGGCAGCGCGGGACTTGTTGTAGACCTTGATGGCCGCGGCAATGTCCTCGCTCTTGATCTCGTGACCGGCGATCTTCTCGAGGCCTTCCTTGACGTTGTTGTACTGATCAAGGCAGAACTGCTTGCCCCAGTCGGCAAAGCGGTTCTGGGGATGGGCGAGGAAGATGCAGGGCAGCTTCTCGCTCATGGCGACGCGGATGTTCTGGCTCATGGGGCGCAGCGTGTCGCAGATGGTCGGGGTGATGACACCGTCCAGCAGATCCATCGTGCCGTCAAGCAGCATCTCGAGGTCGAGCTGGGCGATGGTGCAATAGAAGGTCGCGCAGTATTCCTTGGAGCGCTGCTCGGTCTTGTTGTTGCTGCCCCACATGCCGAACGGCATCATACCGGCGGCGTAGACCAGCTCTTCGGGGGCGTAATAAGGCATCACGCCGATGCACTTCTTGCCGGCGTCCTTATAGGCCTTGAGCTGGCCCTTGGGATTGGCGGCAACAGCGGAAAATTCATTAACGATAGCTTCGATACTCATTTTTGCACGCCTCCTTAGTCTTTCTTGTTGGCTTCCATAGCCTCGACCAGACCCTGCACGCGGGTCGCGTACTGCGCTTCGTTGAAGTTGCGCGGGTCAGCCTGGTCGCCGTCGAAACCGGCGCAGGGCACGCCGAGGTCAGCGGTGAAGCGGCGCTGCATCTCAGCCATGTAACCGGACCAGGGCTTGCAGGAGCGGTTGTAGTGGACGAGCACGCCGTCGACCTTGTTGTCGCGGCAGATGCCCTCACGCCAGGCAACGCCCTGCTCGATGCAGACGGAGTTCGGAGCCTTGTAGTAAGCGCGGGCCATTTCGTCCATGTTGTTGTAAACAAAGCCGAACGCGGGCGCGTACACGACTGCGGTGACGTTGATGCCGTTTTCCTTGAGTGGCTTGAACAGGTTCGGGAGCTTCGGCCAGCAGGGGATACCCTCGAACATGACGCGGTACTTCTCGGGGAATGGCAGCGTGGAGGTGCCTTCCTCGATATTCTTCTGCAGGTCCTTGGACAGGAGCTCGAAGGCGTCGGCGGCAGCTTCCTTGCCGCGGGCGGTGACGACATCGGCCATGTGGTTAAAGAGGTCGAAGCCGCTCATCGGGGCAGGCTTGTACTGCAGGAAGTCGCAGACCTTCAGCCAGTTCTGCGCGGTGCGGTTTGCGTGCTTGCAGGCAAGCTCGAACTTCTTCTCGTCGAACTTCTTGCCGGTGAGCTTTTCGAGCTCATGGATGGCGTTGTCGAACTGGGCGCGGACGTACTTGACAGCGGAATCGCTGACTTCCACGGTGTTGTTGTAGGGGATATCGACCATGATGAGGGGGATGTTGCACATACGGGCGATATTCTCGTACCACTTGGTCATGCAGTTGCAGATGTTGTTGCAGCACAGAACGAAGTCCGGCTGGGGGATGCGCATCTGCTTGTAGGGCTTGATGGCCTCGCGGCGGAAGTTCTTGTAGGCGATCTCCTTCTCGGTAGTCTCGGGCAGAGCCTCGATCTCGTGGATATCGTCCAGAACGGTGTAGGGGACCTGCGTCTTGGGGTCCTTCTTGGGCTTGCCGGTCTCAGGATCGATGACGACCTTGCCGTTTTCGTCCTTGAGGGGCTTGCCGCTGTTGGGGTCGATGATGAACTCGAGCGTTTCGGGGTCGAACTTGCGGCTGGCGCGCTTACCGGCGGCATAAGCCAGGGAGATACGTGCGTAACCGCAGATATCGTTGTCGAAGCCGAGATCCTCGGCGGCCTGACACATGATCTCACCGTCACGCTGGGCGGCGATACCGGCAGCCTGGTTCTCGGGATACATCACGTTGAGGTCAAAGGCCTCAGCAAGCTCACAGGGGAACTTGGAGCTGGACCAACCGACCAGCTTACCCTGCTTCTTCGCTTCACGGGCGTCGGCATAGACGTCATCGACGACCTTGCGCAGAGCAAGCACGCCGGGACTGACTTGTTTAGCCATGATTGATTCCTCCTAATGCGATATAGAAAAATTTGGTAACGAGTGGATGGGGTTATTGGTTCTTCAAAGCCTTCTGGTAGGCAAACAGAGCCGCGCCGAGCGCACCGTTATACTGCGTGAGGGGCGTTGTGTGGATCTCGTGGCCGAGCTGCTCCTGAAGAGCCTTCACGATGCCGTGATCCTGTGCAACGCCGCCGGTCATCACCACGTCATCGCGCACACCGATGCGGTAGCAGAGGCCGGAAACGCGGCCCGCGACAGACTTGTGGATACCGTTGATGATGTCGCACTTGTTCGTGC
The DNA here is from genome assembly GCA_937884915.1 of uncultured Oscillibacter sp. GTDB lineage: Bacteria > Bacillota > Clostridia > Oscillospirales > Oscillospiraceae > Hominicoprocola. The sequence goes on along the minus strand of CALAAN010000064.1, from coordinate 3,143 downwards.
CCATGGCAAGCTGCGAGATGACCTCGCTCTCGGCAAAGACCGTGCAGGTCGAGCTGATGCCGACCTCCCTGGTCGACTTGTCGCCAAGATCGCCCAGATCTTCGACCTTCACCTCAAGCACGCGGGCCATGACGTCGAGGAAGCGGCCGGTGCCGGCCGCGCACTTATCGTTCATGACAAAATTCTTCATCATGCCGTTCTCGATCTCGATGACCTTCACGTCCTGGCCGCCGATATCGATGACCGTATGCACGTTCGGGAACAGAAACGTTGCGCCCTTGGCATGGCAGGAAAGCTCGCTCATCTGCATGTCGGCAAGGCCCTCAAGGCTGTTGCGGCCATAACCCGTGGCAAGGACGAAATTCATCTGCTCGCGCGTCATGTTCGCGTTTTCCAGCACCTGAGAGATCGCGCGGGACGGGCCCGACGTGCCCGTGCCAACGGCGACGAGGGACTTCGAAACGATCTCGCTGCCGTCCTTTAAAATCACACATTTCGACGCGGTGGAGCCGACGTCGATACCCATGGTATAAATGCTCATTGTACTCTCCGTTTGTCTTCCCGTGCGCTGCGCGGTTCTTGCCTCCGCGCAGCGCTGAGAAAAGCATTGTTAGTGATATTTTACTTCGCGTTCAGTGCGTCGTAGTCGCGGATGACGCGCGGCAGCAGCATCTGATGGACCGGGCAGATGCTCTCGGGGTTCTGATAGCAGGCGTTGGTAAAGGCCTGAATGTAGGGACGGATGTCGTTCATGTCGACGATCTCGTCGGTCATACCGGTCTTGGCGCAGAACTTCGGGCTGGACTTCTTGGCGTAGTCCTGGATCAGCGCGTTCATCTTGTCGATGGTGGGCTGCAGATCCTCGCCGGCCTTCTCTTCCTTCACGAGACGGCGGGCATACATGGCGGCCGCAGCGGTCTCGCCGTGCATGACGTAGATCTCGGTGGTGGCGGTGCCGATGGAAAAGGCGTTGTTGTCGTTGCCCTGCGGGCCGCCGAGAACGTAATGCGCCGCGGCGGTGCCCTTGCGGAGCGTGATCTCCATCATCGGCAGCTTGCTGGACTGGATGGAGTAGATCAGGCTCTGGCCGAGGCCGAGGAGCTCAGCGCGCTCAGCGTCGTTGCCGACGTCGATACCGGTGGTATCCTGGACCCACAGCATCGGGATGCGGTCACGCGCGCAGAGGGTGACAAACTCGTTCATCTTGATGAGGCCCTGACGGTACAGCTTGCCGCCCACGCCCATCGCCTGGCCATAGGTCGCCATCTTGTACTCGGGGTAATTCATCAGCATGCCCTGATAGTTGGCGACAACGCCGATGAGCAGACCGTCGATCTTGGCAAGACCGGTGATCATCTCGGGGCCGTAGCCATGCTTATACTCCATGAACTCGGAGCCGTCGAAAAGACGCGCGAGGACTTCGACCATGTCGTAGGAGCGCTTCTGGTTGAACGGAACGATGCTGTAGAGGTCGTTGGCGTCGAACAGGGGCTCCTTGGGGTCGTCGACGCGGAAGAACTCAGGATCGTAAGCGGGCAGCATGTCGATGTACTTGCGGATACCGGCGAGCACGCCCTCTTCATCGGCGTAGACCTCGCGGAAGAAGCCGGTCTCACCGTAGTGGATGGCGACGGTGCCCGGGATGTCGCTCTTGAGGTTCTTCTGCGCCTTGATGAGCGCCTCGGCAGCCTCCTTGTCGACATGGCCCTTGGGGCTCATACCGCCGACGATACCGGCGCCGCCGACCGCCATGTTGGCGTCCTGATGCGCGATCAGGATGGTCGGGGAGATGGAGTGATAGCCGCCGCCGGCGGGGTTGGTGCCGTAGATGCCGACGATGACGGGCACGCCCATCTGGTTGAGCTCGCTGTTGCGATAGAACGGCGTACCGCCGCCGCGGCGGTTGGGGTACACCTTCTCCTGCTCGTCGAGCTTAACGCCGGAGCAGTTCAGAACGTACACGAGGGGGATGCGCAGGCGCTTGGCCGTGTCGCTGCCGCGCAGCAGGCTGTCTGCCTGGCCGGGGACCCATGCGCCGGCGAGCTTCTTGTTGTCGCTCGCGATGATGACGGCCCACTTGCCGTCGATACGGCCGAGGCCCTTGACGATGCCAACAGAGCCGTTCTTGTTGTCCTCGGGGTTATACAGGCTGTTGAGGGGGCACCAGGTGCCTTCGTCAACGAGCTCCATGATGCGCTGCATCGCCGTCCACTGGCCGGACTCGTTGAGCGCTTCGGTGCTCTTACCGGCTTCGAGAGCAGCTTCGCGGATCTCATGGATCTCCTGCTCCACTGCCTGAATTTCGGCAGCGTTGTCCTCATGGAATGCGCTCAGATCCTTGCCGATGACCGGCATATTCTGGAAATAAGAGGGCATAGAGTATTCGCTCATATTTTAAATCTCCTTAAAAATAAAGTGCAAATTAATGTGGCAGACCAATCGCTTAGGCCTTCGGGACCTTGATGAACGCCTGGCCCGGATCGATCTCCTCACGGATGAGACGGATGATCTCCGGAGAGGGGCCTTCCATCAACTCGGCGCGGGAAACGTCGATCTCGAAGCCGGTGTTCTCCTGCACCATCTCGGGAGAGGAGAACGGATAGTAGTAAGCGAGGTACATGCGCTTGGTCTCGTCATCAAACTTCATGATACCGAGATCGGTGACGACCATCTGCGGGCCGCGGTTGCCGGGCAGACCCGCGCGCTCACGGCCTCCGGGGCCGTCCATCCAGCCGCAGGAGGTGATGTAGTCGACGTGGTCCATGAAGCGGCGCTTCTGGTGCTGCATCATGATGATGGTGTTGCAGTAGGTGGCAATGCCGTTGGCGCCGCCGGAACCGGTAAAGCGGGTGGTGGGCTGCAGGTAGTCGCCCTTGCCGAAAATGCAGGTGGAGTTCACGTTGCCGTACGGGTCGATCTGCGCGCCGCCGATGAACGCGATGAGACGATCCTCGTCGTGCAGCCACTCGTTGGCCTCGAAGCCGACGAAGCGGATGTTGGGCCACTGCACGGCGCAGTGCGCCATGAAGCGGTTATCGCCGACGGAGCGGGGAACCTCAACAGGGTCACAGTCCATCAGGCCCGACTCGACGATGGGGTGGCAGCTGGGGCAGACCGAACGCTTCGCAACGGAAGCGCCGATC
>CALAAN010000063.1 GCA_937884915.1 uncultured Oscillibacter sp. | reverse complement strand
GAGGCCTGGACGAACCGCAAGCGCATCCCCATCGACTACATCTGGCCGAGCATGGAGGCCTGCGAGGTCCACTCGATGTCCATGGAGTTCTTCGCAGAGCCGTGGGCGGACGGCTTTTTCGGCAAGGACGCGAAAAAGTTCCTCTACAGCCACCTCTCCGGCGCGCTGACGTTCATCCCCTACGGCACGATGGTCGACCACTTCCAGCACATCGTATACGAAAAGCCCGAGATGACGCCCGCCGAACGCCACGCCGCGTGGAAGGAGCTTCTCGGCGTCTACATGCCGTGGATGAAGCTCGACGGCGAGATCCCGTTCTACTCCGAGGGCATGGGCTGGCAGCGCCAGCACCACATCTATTCGAGTCCCTTCTATTATATTGACTACTGCCTTGCCCAGACCGTGGCGCTCGAATTCTGGGCGATGATCCGCAAGGACGTGGGGAACGCCTGGCAGCACTACATGGCCTACACCGTGCAGGGCGGCAGCCGGACGTTCACCGACCTTCTCAAAAACGCCGGCCTTGAGAGCCCCTTTGACGAAGCCTGCCTTCGCGGCGTGTGCGCCGAGGCGGAGAAGGCCCTCGCGGACTTTGACCTCACGGGCATCGAATAATGGGCGAACAGCACAGAAAGCACAGCCGCCGCGAGCACCTGAATGACTTTCATCTGAACGTCGCGGGCGAATATGTTTATAATGGGGCGCTCTATGCCTGCCGGAGCAATGATGCGAAGCAGCGCAGGATCAAACGCGCCGTGTGGGCCATGGCGGCGGTTCTGATCGCCGCAGTCGCCGCGGGCGGGTGCATTCCTGCACCGGGGATGCAGAACTGTTTTTACGTTCTGCTCCCCTACCTCGGCGAGTTTCTCTCGGCAGGGAGCGTCGTCTGGGCGCTCGCGAAGCTCGGAACGGATTGGGGCGCGGTGCGCGAGTACAACTACCGGAAAAGCGTGGCCGTTCTGCCGGTGCGAACGGCGGTCACGGCGGTCTTTTCGGGCCTTGGCATCGCGTGCGAACTCACCTTCTTTTTTGTCAATGACCACGTAGGGCAGACGTTTTTCGCGCTGCTCTATGTCCTGCTGAAGCTGACGGCGCTTTTAAGCGTACTTGTTCTGCGCGCCGAAATTATGCATACAGAATGGGGCAAATTGCCTAAAAAAGATAATTCCTAAGATTTTACTCTGTACATTTTTCATCTTTTCATGCTATAATTAAAAAAATTCTGCGCGCTGTTTTTCGGCGCACAGATGTCCACAAGGGGCGTACGTCCCTTTCCGCGCGTATTTACGCGCGAGCGCATTACTTTTGTGCTGCACGGGGCGACCCGTTTTGGCAAAAATTAAAAAAGGAGTAGATTCAATGAAAAGAACACTTGCACTGATCCTTTCTCTGGTCATGTGTCTGGGTCTTCTGGCCGGCTGCGGCGACAAGAAGACGGACGACGGCCAGACCGACGGCAAGACGCTTGTTGTCGGTACGCAGAACTTCGACGGTAAGTTCTCCCCCTTCTTCTATACCAATGACTATGAAAACCAGGTCATGGGTATGGTCTTCGACGCCCTGCTCATCACTGACCGTGAGGGCTCTGTTGTCCTCAAGGGCATCGAGGGCGACGTCCGTCCCTACAACGGCACCGACTATACTTACAAAGGCATTGCCGACTGCGACATCGTCGAGAACGCTGACGGCACGGTCGACTACAACATCACCCTGAAAGAGGGCGTCAAGTTCTCCGACGGTGAAGAAATGACCATCGACGACGTCATCTTCTCCTACTACGTCCTGCCCGACCCCGCCTATGACGGCGTTTCCACGCTGTACTCCCTGCCCATCAAGGGTCTGGAGGCCTATCGCAGCGGTATGGACACCGTCCAGAACCTGATCCTCGCCGCCGGTCCCGACGCTTACAGCGCCAACGACTTCTACACCGAGGAGCAGTACAACGCTTACTGGACCGCCTTCAACGCCGCCGGCGTGAAGTTCGCCCAGGAGATCCTTGACTACGTGGTTGATAACGGCTATTCCGCCGCTGAGGATTCTGTCGCCGCCAAGGCCGCCAACTGGGGCTTCGAGCTTGCCGAGGACGACACGGTCGAAGATTTCTGGGCTGCCATCGTCGCCAAGTACGGCTATGACATCTCCGATGACGGCATCAACGCCGAAACTGCCGGCACCAGCATCTCCGCTTTCCTCGAATCTGAGCTGGGCGATTCCTACAGCGACTACACCGTCGCCGTTCAGACCGGTGAGTCCGCTCCCAACGTTGCCGGTATCGTCAAGACCGGTGACTACTCCATGACCGTCACCCTCACCGAGGTCAACGCCGCCGCCATCTATCAGATCCCCGTCAGCGTGTGCCCCATGCACTACTACGGCGAGACCGACAAGTATGACTACGACAACAACATGTTCGGCTTCACCAAGGGCGACCTGTCCCACGTCAAGTCCGTGACCTCCACGCCTGTCGGCTCCGGCCCGTACACCTTCGAGAGCTGGTCCAACGGCGCCGTCACCCTGCAGAAGAACCCGACCTACTGGAAGGGCGAGCCCAAGATCGACACCGTCATCTGGCGCGAGATGCAGGACGTCGATAAGATCCCCGGTGTTGTCTCCGGCACGATCGATGTGACCGACCCCTCCTACTCCAAGGAAAATGCCGAGCAGATCAAGGAAGCCAACTCTAACGGCGAGATCTCCGGCGACGTCATCCAGACCGACCTCGTCGCCAACCTTGGCTACGGTTATGTCGGCTTCAACGCCAACCGCGTGAAGGTCGGCGACGGCAACGGCGGCGACGAGGCCTCCAAGGATCTGCGTAAGGCCATCGCCACGGTCATTGCCGTTTACCGTGACGTCGCTGTCGACTCCTACTACGGTGAGTTCGCCAACGTCATCAACTACCCCATCTCCGATACCTCCTGGGCCGCTCCGCGCGTCACCGACGAGGGCTACAAGGTCGCCTTCTCCGTTGACGTCAACGGCAACGACATCTACACCGAAGGCATGAGTGCCGATGAGAAGTATGCCGCCGCCAAGGAAGCCGCTCTTGGCTACTTTGAGGCTGCCGGCTACACCGTCGAGAACGGCAAGATCATCGCTGCTCCCGCAGGCGGCCGCATGGACGCTGAGGTCATGATCGGCGGCGGCGGCACGGGCGACCACCCCTCCTTCATGGCGCTGACCCTCGCGTCCGACGCCCTCAAGGAGATCGGCTTCAACCTGATCGTCTCCGATATGTCCAACTTCTCCGAGATGACCAACGCCGTCAACGCCGGTACTGCCGACATGTTCGCCATGGCATGGCAGGCCACGCCCGACCCGGATATGTATCAGATCTATCACAGCCAGGGCGGCTCCAACGAGAAGTCCTACTGGATCAAGGATGCCGAGCTCGACGAGCTCATCGTAATGGCGCGTCAGTCCACCGACCAGACCTACCGCAAGACCCTGTATAAGCAGTGCCTTGACATCGTGGCCGACTGGGCGGTCGAGATCCCCATCTATCAGCGCCAGAACTGCGTGATCATCTCCGCTCAGCGTGTCAACCTCGACACCGTGACGCCCGATATCACGACCTACTGGACCTGGTACAACGACATCGAGCTGCTCGACCTGCAGTAAGATCCGTCGCTGCACAAAAACGTTACTTAGGCGCATGGCTACCCTGCGGCTCTGGCCGCGGGGTAGCCTGCCCCAGGCCATCTGCCTATGATCCAAATGCCCCGGTGCATCGGAGCATTTGGCTGATATGCAGAGAGATACATATCAAACCCGAGACGGCGACAAGCCCCCGGCAAGGGGCAGCCGTTATCAAAAAACGGAGGGATTCTATGCGCAAATTTCTGGTAAAACGCCTGCTGCTGTCGGTGGTGATCCTCTTTTTTGTGACATTCATCATCTACGTGCTCATGCGCTGCCTGCCCAGCTCCTATGTGGAGAATATGGCGCGGCAGCTCTCGCAGGCTCCCGGCTCCAAGCCCTATGAGGAGTGGCTGGCACAGCTCAACGCACAATACGGTCTGGATCTTGGCCTCATCCCCGGCTTCTTCGTCCAGCTCAAGAACCTGTGCACCGGCAACTTCGGCGACAGCTGGAAGTATACCGTGCCCGTCATCCAGAAGTTCAACGAGGTCATCTGGGTCTCGTTCATCATGGGCGCCATCTCGCTCGTGTTCGAGCTTTTGATCGCGGTGCCGCTCGGCATCGTGGCCGCCACCAAGCAGTACAGCGTGACCGACTACACCGTCACGACCGTCGCACTGCTCGGTATGTCGCTGCCGACGTTCTTCTTCGCGACGCTCTTAAAGCTCATCTTCTCCGTCAAGCTCGGCTGGTTCGACCTTGTCGGCCTCACGGGACGCGACTTCAACTCCCTCAGCCAGTTCGGCCAGATCCTCGATATGGCAAAGCATCTGGTGCTGCCCATCGTCACGCTGGTATTCATCTCCATCGGCCCGTGGATGCGCTATGTGCGCACGAACATGCTCGAGGTGCTCAACGCCGACTACATCCGCACCGCCCGCGCCAAGGGCCTCTCCGAGCATAAGGTCATCTATCACCACGCCTTCCGCAACACGCTCATCCCGCTCGTGACGTTCATCGGCGGCTCGCTGCCCGGCCTCTTCGCCGGCGCGCTCATCACCGAGACGCTGTTCGCCATCCCCGGCATCGGCTACATCTCGTATAACGCGATGGTCGCGGGCGATATTCCCTTCTCCATGTTCTACATGACGTTCCTGGCGATCCTGACCCTGCTGGGCAACCTGATCTCCGACATCCTGTACGCGGTGGTCGACCCCCGCGTGCGCATCGCGTAAGAAAGGAGGACGTGACGAATGAGTTATTTTGACGATAGAACCGATAAAGACGTTCACAATCCTGTTCACGGTGAAGGCGATGCCCGCCGCCGTTCCTACGAGCTCAACGACAAGTACGCAGGAAAGGACAACACGCCCTCCGAGGAAAATAAGCCGCCCGAAGAGGATTATTCCCTCAACGACGACCGCCGCGTCAAGGTCCTTTCCCCGGGCACGCTGGTCGCTAAGCGCTTTTTCCGCAACCGCCTCGCGGTCGTGGGTCTGACAATCCTCGCCGTGATGTTCATCTTCTCCTTCATCGGCGGCCTTCTCAGCCCCTATGGAGAGGACGAGGTCTTCTACCGCGACGATATCCAGCTCAAGGAATACGCCGCCATGAGCGAGAACACCGAGTACCGCTATCTCGTGGCCGACGGCCAGGAGTTCGGCACGATCCTCCAGGCGCAGCTCACGCTGCACATGGGCAAGGACGACAGCTTCTCCTATAAGGGCGTCACCTACGACGTGACCGAGGAGGGCGACTCGCTCTATTCCGTTTCGAGCGGCGGCAAGCTCCTTGCCATCGCCTATAAGGACATCATCAGCTCGAACGACCCCAGCCAGAAGTTCGGCTTCAACTTCAGCTTCAACGCCCTCAAGGCGCACGCCAACGGCGAAGCGGAGTTCACGGCCGACGGTAAGACCTATACGCTCGATGAGGACAGCGTCATGCTGAACGGCGAGGAGATCGCCTACATCAGCCGCTACGTCATTCAGTCCAAAGTCAGCGGAACCGTCATCACCAAGGACTTCAAAGAGCGCGTGCAGCAGGCCGTCGACCGCGGTGAGACCAAGTTCACCTACGTGAACGAATCCGGTCAGGAGCGCGAGATCAAGCTCGAATACAACCCCGCCAAGTACCAGTGGTCGATCAAGGAGGGCACGTCCACCCGCGTGTTCGACGCCTACTCCTTCCCCAGCTCCACGCACTGGCTCGGCACGGATAAAAACGGCATGGATATGCTCACCCGCCTGATGTACGGCGGCCGCGTGTCGCTGATGATCGGCTTCATCGTCGTCATCATTTCCGCGGCGCTCGGCGTGGTGCTCGGCGGCGTCTCCGGCTACTTCGGCGGCTGGGTCGATAACCTCATCATGCGTATCGTCGATATTTTCTACTGCATCCCCTCCACCCCGCTCATCATCATTCTGGGCGCGGCGATGGACGGCATGCGCGTCGACCCGCAGATCCGAATGCTCTACCTAATGCTGATCTTAGGCTTCCTCGGCTGGCCGGGCATCGCCCGTCTCGTCCGCGGCCAGATCCTGTCGCTGCGCGAGCAGGAGTTCATGACCGCGACGGAGGCCTGCGGCATCAGCGTTTCGCGCCGCATCTTCCGCCACCTGATCCCCAACGTCATTCCGCAGCTCATCGTCAACTGCACGATGAGCCTCGGCTCCACCATCATCACCGAGGCGACGCTCAGCTTCCTCGGCCTCGGCGTCAAGTTCCCGTTCGCCTCCTGGGGCAACATCATCAACGACGTCAACAACACTTACGTGCTGACGAACTACTGGTTCATCTGGATCCCCGCCGGCATCTGCCTGATGCTGACGGTCCTCGGCTTCAACTTCGTCGGCGACGGTCTGCGCGACGCGTTCGACCCGAAGATGAAGCGCTGAGAAAGGAGGGAATTTGAATGGCTAAGAAGCATAACGACGGCTATCTTTCCGCAAAGGAATCCCGCCGCATTTCCAAAGAAAACCGCAAGATCACGAATGCGCTCGAAAAGAAGCGCAAGCGCAAAAATGTCCCCGAATCCGAGTATTTGACGCAGATGCACGACCCCAACAACGCGGTCGAGTTCGACAACCTGCACACCTACTTCTTCACCGACACGGGCGTTGTCAAGTCGGTCGACGGCGTCACGTTCTCCGTGCCCATCGGCAAGACCGTCGGCGTCGTCGGCGAGTCGGGCTGCGGCAAATCGGTCACGAGTCTTTCTCTCATGCAGCTTTTGCAGCGCCCGCAGGGCCAGGTCGTGGAGGGCGAGATCCGCCTGAACCTCGGCAACAAGGCCTACGATGTGACGAAGGCGCCCGACAGCGTCATGCAGCACCTGCGCGGCAACTATATCTCCATGATCTTCCAGGAGCCGATGACCGCGCTGAACCCCGTGTTCCGCATCGGCGACCAGGTCGACGAGGTGCTGGCCCTGCACAACGAAAAGGGCCACGATGAAGCGCAGATCAAGGCGCGCACCATCGAGCTACTCGAGATGGTCGGCATCGCCAACAGCGAGGGCGTTTACAAGATGTTCCCGCACGAGCTCTCCGGCGGTATGCGCCAGCGCGTGATGATCGCCATGGCGCTTGCGTGCAGCCCGAAGCTCATCATCGCCGATGAGCCCACCACGGCGCTGGACGTGACGATCCAGGCGCAGATCCTCGACCTGCTGCGCAATCTGAAAGACCGCATCAACTCCTCGATCATGTTCATCACGCACGACCTCGGCGTCATCGCCGAGATGGCGGACTACGTGGTCGTCATGTACGCCGGCCGCATCGTTGAGCAGGGCACGGCGGAGGAAATTTTCGCCCATCCCGCGCACCCCTACACCATCGGCCTTATGGCCTCCAAGCCGGTCGTGGGCCGTCAGGTCGAAAAGCTCTACTCCATCCCCGGCAAGGTGCCGAACCCCATCAACATGCCGAACTACTGCTATTTCAAGGACCGCTGCGAAATGTGCGTGAACGGCTGCGAGGGCGACTACCCGCACGAGGTGAGCATCTCGCCGACGCACAAGGTGAGCTGCTACCGCTACTACGACGGCAAGCGTCCCGACCTTGAAGAGGTCGTGGAGGAAGAACTGGCCGAGGGCAAGGAAAACGGAAAGGAGGGTGAATAAGATGCCGTTTTGGAAAGCCGGTAAGAACGACGATCAGGTTCTCGATGAGCTGAAGGAAACGCAGAAGCAGAATGCCGACGAATTTGTCAAGAAGCAGGAGCACGCCGACGAGGCGCAGAAGTCCTCTCTCATCATCGACAACAATTTCACCCCCGTGGAATATGACCCGCAGTATATCCTGCAGGTCAATCACCTCAAGAAATACTTCCCGATCAAGGGCGGCATGGTGTCGAAGACGGTCGGCTATGTCAAGGCTGTCGACGGCGTCACGTTCAACCTGAAGCGCGGCACAACGATGGGCCTTGTCGGCGAGTCCGGCTGCGGCAAGACGACCACGGGCCGCACGATCCTGCGCCTGTACGACTCCAAGTCCGGCGGTCAGGTGCTCTTCAACGGTCAGGAGGTCTACGACCTCTCCCACAAGGAGCTGCGCGCCCTGCGCACGAAGATGCAGATCATCTTCCAGGACCCGTTCTCTTCACTCTCCCCGCGTATGCCGGTCGGCGAGATCATCGGCGAGGCCGTGCGCGAGCACAACCTTGTCCCGAAGGCGGAATTCGACGATTATATCGATCAGGTCATGGACAACTGCGGCTTGCAGCCCTTCCACAAGGACCGCTACCCGCACGAGTTTTCCGGCGGCCAGCGCCAGCGTATCTGCATCGCGCGTGCGCTCGCGCTCAACCCCGAGTTCATCGTCTGCGACGAGCCGGTCTCCGCGCTGGACGTGTCCATTCAGGCGCAGATCATCAACCTGC
>CALAAN010000062.1 GCA_937884915.1 uncultured Oscillibacter sp. | reverse complement strand
GGGGAAAAAACCCGCCGTGCCCGCCGAAATACTCGTGCCCTGCCGAAGAGCCGAGGTAGTAGCCCTCCTCGACGGTCAGAAATTCATCTTTTCCGTCACTCTGCATGTGGCGGAACTTCGATGCGCGGATGGACATGGTGATGACCTTGTTCATCGCCAGCAGCGCGCCGCCCGCGATATCCGACCCGAGCGTGACGAGATTGCCCTCGCGCAGCAGCGTCCGCACGGGCGCGACGCCCGAGCAGATGTTGATGTTCGACCCCGCGCAGTGCGCCGTGACGACGCCGTGCTCTCGCATCGCCTCACGCTCGCGCTCGTCGGAGTGGACGCAGTGCGCCATGACGGTGTGGTCCTTCCACAGCCCCGCGCGGTCATAGCTCTCCCAATACTGCGCACAGTCGGGGCAGAGCTCCTTGACCCACGCGATCTCTCCCTTGTTTTCAGACAGGTGCGATTGGACGTACAGCCCGCGCTCCTCGGCGAGCTTGCCGAGCCAGTTCATCAGCTCGTCGGTGCACGACGGGGTGAAGCGCGGCGTTAAAATGGGCTTCACGGTCTTGAAGCGCCCGCACTCGTCCAGCCAGCGCAGCGTTTCGCGCTTGGACTGCTCGGTCGTCTCCTGAAGCTCGGGGCTGCCGTTGCGATCCATGTTGACCTTGCCGACATAGCCCGTGACGCCCGCTTTTTCGAGCTCTTCCATCAAGATGAGCGTCGCGTCCGTGTGGAGGGACGAGAACATGCACACGCGCGTCGTGCCGCTCGTGATGAGGTCGCTCGCGAGCTTTTGGTAGATGCGGCGGGCGTAGTCATTGTCTTCAAAGCGCGATTCGGTCTTGAACGTGTAGGTGTTGAGCCAGTCAATGAGCGGCAGGTCCATGCCCATGCCGAGCATGGGGTACTGCGGCGCGTGCAGGTGCATGTCGACAAAGGACGGCATGATGAGCGCATCGCCGTAGTCGATGACCTCCGCGTCGGCATTCTGCGGAATATTCTTTTCAACGCTTACGATGCTGCCGTCGTCGTGCAGAACGAGGCAGCCGTGCTCGACGATCTCGAGCTTGCCGAGCGCCGGTGCGGAAACGAGATTGCCCTTGAGGATCTTCATATCAGTCACTCCTGTTTTTAGCTTGATGCAAAAGAAAAAAGCGCCCCGCCCGGGGACTTCTCCCCCGGCTGAGCACCCATAGCAGAGCCTTTCGGCGGCTCCGTAGAAACTTTCGCGCCATGTAAGCGAAACTATATGAGTTTTTCTCCGCTGCCATCACCATACCACGCGAAAGCGAAAATTGCAAGCGAAAAGCGGCGGGCGCGCTATGTCATATCGGCGCAAGTGCGCACATAGGATTGTCCCAAGAGGTGAAGACAAATGCAAAAGAAACGTGTGGGCCGGATGCTGTGCTCGCTTGCGCTCTCGGCGGCGACGCTCTGGGGCGTGAGCGTGACGGCGCCGGCCAGAAACGCGCGCGACGCGCTCCGCTCGCTCAAGGATGAGACGCTGGGCGTGATGCTGCTGCGCTACGAGCGCGGCGACGGCGGGGAGGACTTTCTCAGCATGCGAACGTCGCTCGCCCTGCACGCGACGCCGCTTCTGCGCGAGGGTGAGGAAAACATCGCGCAGGCGTGGTCGGCTGAGCTGGAGCAGCCGCCCGACGACAGCGCGGGCGAGACGGGCGACGCGCAGGACAGCGAGGGCACGGTGCTCACGCAGGAGGAAACGCCGGACGAACTCGCCGTGACGGAAAACGGCGTGCCCGCGCGCACGCTCAAGGCCTCCGACCCCTCGGGCTACACGGTGCTCGGCAATGTGTACATCAACAACGGCTCGGACGCTTCTCTCGATGCCTCGATGCTCTCGGGCGATTTCGCCGCGAAGCTCGGCACCGAGGGCCCGCAGGTGCTCATCATCCACACCCACGGTACGGAGAGCTATACCATGCCGCCTGGGCAGGAATACGACGTGTCCGACACGTTCCGCACGCTGGACACGAACTGCAACATGATCCGCATCGGCGACGAGATGGCGCAGGCGCTGACCGACGCGGGCATCAGCGTCGTGCACGACCGCTCGCTCTACGACTACCCGAGCTATTCGGGCGCGTACAACCGCTCGCTCGCGTCGATCGAAAGCTACTTACAAAAATACCCCTCGATCTCGTTCGTGCTCGACGTCCACCGAGACGCGGTGCAGGACGCGAACGGCAACCAGTTCAAGCTCCTCTGCGGCGAGGACAAGAGTGCCGCGCAGCTCGAATTCGTCATCGGCTCGAACGGCGGCGGGCTGAGCCATGACCTCTGGCGCGAGAATTTGAAACTCGCCTGCGCCGTGCAGGAGACGCTGTACAAGGACTATCCCACCCTGATGCGCCCGATCACCGTGCGCAACTCCCGCTACAACCAGCACGCGACGACGGGGTCGCTTCTCGTCGAGGTCGGCACGGCGGGTAATTCGCTCGAAGAAGCCATCAACGCCGCGCGGCTTTTTGCCTCCGGTTTTGCCAGAACGATACAAAACGGGACATAACCGCACCCGCGCCGCCAAAATAGACGGAAAGGGACAAAAAAAGCATAAATTCTTGTCAAAGTTGCCGTGTTGCATTCTGCACAAAAATCCTGTTTAATGGAAATTACCGAATCAATCGAAAAATTTCATTGTGAAATTATTTTTCAGGAGGGGTAATTCCATGGAGCTTCTTCAGGAGCGCATCCGCCGCGAGGGCAGAGTCCTGCCCGGCAACATCGTCAAGGTGGACGGCTTTCTCAACCACCGCGTCGACACCCGTCTGCTTGAGGACATTGCGGACGAATTTGCCAAGTATTTCGACACCGGCAAGATCACCGTCGTTCTGACGGCGGAGGCCAGCGGCATCGCGCTTGCGACCATCTGCGCGCAGAAGTACGGCGTCCCGATGCTCTTCGCCAAGAAGGCCAAGAGCGACAACATCGAAAGCGGCCTCTATCAGAGCGAGGTGTTCTCCTACACCTACAAGAAGAGAGTCACGCTGCTCGTCTCCCAGGAGTGGCTGAACGCGGACGACCACGTGCTCATCATCGACGACTTCATGGCCAACGGCTTCGCCGTGCAGGGTCTTGTCGATATCGTCAACGAGGCGGGCGCGAAGCTCGAGGGCATCGGCATCGCCGTGGAAAAGGGCTTCCAGGGCGGCGGCGACCGCTTCCGCGCGAGCGGCATCCCCTACAAGGCGCTCGCCGTCATCGAAAAGGCGGACGAGAACGGATTTGTCTTCAGAGAAGAATGACTTCTTCAAAAAAGAGAGGCTGGCCGGATGGCCAGCCTCTCTTTTTTGAGGGGGGATTGCAGCCCGCTACGCGCATAATTCGCCCGCCATTGGCGGGCGAATTCCACACTTGCAGGCTGAGGAGTGTAAATTCCAACGCACATGTCGTTGGAATTTACGATTGAAATTTATTTGCCGCCTGCGGGCGGCAAAGTCTGCGACGCTGGAGCCTGTTTTCTGCCCGTAGGGCAGAAAATGCGGCGGGTGCGAGACGAGGGTGGTTGCGTCGATTTTGAGTGTGGGGGCCTGTTCGCTGCCGGAGGCAGCGAATGCGGCACGGGGGATTTTGCCTGTTTGCCGCCGGAGGCGGCAAATGCGGCATGGGGAGGATGCTTTTATCGCCTTTTCTTTACGAGTGCTGAGACCAGCATTGTTGTGAGTCCCAAGAACAAATAGATCAGCGCATAGAGGATGAATGCATATCTTCCCCTATATTGCGCGCCGATCAAAAAGAATGCTACCGTGATAATCGGCAATGCCCACAGCCGCTTGATATCCTTGCCTGCATATGCGCCGACAATAATTGCATAAACTGGATTCAATGCAAAGAATAAAAAGAAGCAGGCCATCATTCCGCTATCGCCCCTGATAAAGGTGACTGCGAGCCAGGGGAATACGAGCATGATAACTGCTGATGAAATTAACCAAGATGTGATTTTATTCATAGTATCCTCCAAACTTTATTAGGCCTGATCGGTATGGCTGCGGTATGTACTGCACCTCAGAAAAGGCATGGAAGCCCGCGTGCGGGAGGTCATGGTCAGTCGCCCTTCAGCGTTTGGGTGGGGACATAGTAGTTTTCTGAGGCGATGATCGTGCCGTCGTCCAGGGTGACCATTATACGGTCCATGCCTTTATCGATGTCGATGCTTTTCACATCGAGCCGCGAAAAGTCACCTGCGTAGAAAAAGGTGAGCACCGGATACTCGTTGTTCACCCATTTGATCTGGGCCTCAGTGCCGTATCTGCATGATGGCTCGTAACCGTCCATGGCAAAGGTCCCGACGAAGTCGGTGGAAGACCATGTCTTTCTGAGCGTGCCGGAAATGGTGATGGAGGAGGGCGTACAGATCGTACTGCCGTCTTCGTAAACATGTGCGAGGACTGTCTTGTCGATGATTTTTTGTGTCCCGCGGATGCCGAGCAGGACGATCACGCAGAGGATGGCAAGCAGAAGAATAAGGGCCGTTTTTCTCTTTTTGCGGTTCATCATGTATGTCTCCTTGTGATGTAGTCAGGCGTCGTGCCCGCCTTACAGCCGGTACAGGTCGGGACGGCGGTCGTGGAAGACGTTGAAGCCGCTGCGCACTTCGCGCACGCGGGCGACGTCGAATTCACAGGTTACGATCTCCTCGTCCGGACCGCCCACGGCCAGCAGCTCGCCCCACGGGTCGAGCGCGCGCGAAGAGCCGCCGAAGACCGTGCCGCCGCGCTCGCCGCAGGCGTTGCACGAGACGACAAAGAGCTGGTTTTCGATCGCGCGGGCGGCGGTGAGCGTCTCCCAATGATACTGCCGCTCCGCCGTCCACTGGGCGGGATGGAAGATGACCTCTGCCCCGCGCAGCGCCAGCGTGCGCCACAGCTCGGGGAAGCGCACCTCGTAGCAGATGACGATGCCGCAGCGCACGCCGTCGAGCGTGAAGGTGGCAAGGTGGTTGCCGGAGGCAAAGTCGTCTGACTCGCCCATGGGCGAAAAGAGGTGCGTCTTGTCGTATTCGGCGACGCATGCGCCGTGACGGTCGATGACGCAGGCGGAGTTATAGAGCTTGCCGCCGCGCTCGTTCGACACGCTGCCCGCCACGATGTTGACGTTCAGCTCGCGCGCAAGCGGCGAAAAGCGGGAGCGCACCTGCTTTAAGTCGTGGTCGCAGACCTGGGATAAGTCGCTGCCCGCGGAAAACGCGGTGTTCCACATCTCCGGCAGCACGACGACGTCCGGCGCGTTTTCCCGCACGGCGCGGCGGATGAGTTCTTCTGCGTGGTCAAAGTTCCAATCGCGCTCGAGCACGCGCATGCTCATCTGAATGATGCTGACTTTCATGGAAGGTCCCTCCAAATGGTTTTTCTCTATTATACGAAAATCTTGAAAACAATGCAATAAACTTCAAACGAGAGGGCGGTATCAACCGCCCTCTCGTTTGTAAATAAGCGTCGCAGACTTTGCCGCCCGCAGGCGGCAAATAATCTTGATTGTAATTTCTGACGACATGCGCGTCAGAAATTACACTTCTCGCTCCGCAAACGTGCGCGCCTATGGCGCGTGCGCTGCGGCGGAGCGCAATCCCTGCTCAAAAAACTGACAACGTCAGTTTTTTGAAGTTCTCAATGCGCGTATCGCATTGAGAACAGCCAGTACCATCACGCCGACGTCGGCAAAGATGCCCATCCACATGTTGGCGATACCGATGGCGACGAGCAGCAGACACGTCAGCTTTACGGCGAGCGAGAAGACGATGTTCTCATACACGATGCGGATGCACTTGCGCGAGATCTGGATGCCCTTGGCGATCTTCATCGGATCATCGTCCATCAGGACGACGTCGGCGGCCTCGATGGCGGCGTCGGAGCCCATCGCGCCCATCGCGATGCCGATATCCGCGCGGGAGAGCACGGGCGCGTCGTTGATGCCGTCGCCGACGAAGGCGAGGCAGTCGTCCTTGCCCTTTTCACCCAGCAGACGCTCGAGCTGTGCAACCTTGTCGCCCGGGAGCAGCTCTGCGTGGACCTCGTCGACGCCGAGCTCCTGCGCGACGTGGTCGGCGACCTTCTGAATGTCGCCTGTGAGCATGACGGTCTTCTGTACACCTGCGCGATTGAGAGCGGCGATGGCGTCGCGCGCGTCGCTCTTTACCACGTCGGAGATGACGATGTGGCCGGCGTACTCGCCGTCGACCGCCATGTGGACGATCGTGCCGACGCTGCGGCACTCCTGCCACTTGATGCCGAGCTCGTCCATGAGCTTGCCGTTGCCCGCGGCCACGCTGTGGCCGTCCACGGTCGCGACCACGCCGCGGCCGCTGCGTTCTTCGATGTTCGTCACGCGGGAGCGGTCAAGCTCCACGCCGCAGGCCTTTTGCAAGCTCTTGCTGATCGGGTGCGAGGATGCGCACTCGGCGAGCGCCGCGTATTCAAGCAGCTTGTGGTCCTCCATCGGGCTGTGATGCACGCCCGTGACCTCGAACACGCCCTGCGTGAGCGTACCGGTCTTGTCGAAGACGACGATTTTGGTTTTCGACAGGGCCTCTAAGTAGTTCGAGCCCTTGATGAGAATGCCCTCGTGTCCCGCGCCGCCGAGGCCCGCGAAAAAGCTGAGCGGGATGCTGATGACCAGCGCGCAGGGACACGAAATGACAAGGAACGTGAGCGCGCGGTAGACCCACACGCCCCACGCGGCGGCATTGCCAATCAGAAGATTGACGACGGGCGGGAGAATGGCCAGCGCCAGCGCGCTGTAGCACACGGCGGGGGTGTAGACGCGGGCAAAGCGGGAGATGAACGCCTCGGAGCGGGATTTGTGCGAGCTGGAGTTTTCCATCAGCTCCAGAATCTTGGACACCGTGGATTCGCCGAAGGCTTTCGTGGTCCTGACCTTCATAACACCCGTCATGTTGATGCAGCCGCTGATGACCTCGTCGCCGGTCATCACGTCGCGCGGCAGGCTCTCACCCGTCAGCGCCGCGGTGTTGAGCGTGGACGTGCCCTCGACGACACATCCGTCGATGGGAATTTTTTCACCCGGCTGCACGACGATGACCGTGCCGACGGCCACGTCGTCGGGGTCGACCTGTTCGAGCTTGCCGTCGTGCTCGATGTTCGCGTAGTCGGGGCGGATGTCCATCAGCGCCGTGATGTTGCGGCGGGACTTGCCGACCGCGTAGCTCTGGAACAGCTCGCCGATCTGGTAGAATAGCATAACGGCCACGGCCTCATCATAGTCGCCGCTCTTTTCGTAGATCGCGAGCGCGATGGCTCCGATCGTTGCGACCGCCATCAGGAAGTTTTCGTCAAACACCTGATGGTTGCGGATGCCCTTGAAGGCTTTGCGCAGAATGTCGTATCCGATGGTGAGATACGCGATGAAATAGAGGACCGTGGAGACGATCATCGGCAGCGGCGCAAACTTCGCGATGAGGAACAGCACTGCCGCGATCAGGATGCGGTAAAGCATCTTTTTCTGCTTTTTCGTCATAAAGATGACCTCCTTGATGGGGGGAATTTGAATTTTGCCTAAGAAAGCGCCCCGGCGCGTTCGTCCGGGGCGTGAGAGGGAGAGGATCTGCTTACAGATAGATCTCGCAGTCGTCCTCGACCTTCTTGCAGTTCTTGAGGACGGCCTTCATCACGGCCTTGGGGTCCTGACCCTCGGCGAACTCGACGGTCATCTTCTGGGTCATGAAGTTCACAACGGCGTCGGCGACGCCCTCGGTCTTCTTGGTGGCCTCTTCCATAAGGTTGGCGCAGTTGGCGCAGTCGACTTCGATCTGATAGGTCTTTTTCATGGTGATTTTCTCCTTTTCGGCACGAAATATTTAACGATTAAGTGCTTGTTTAATCCTGATGACCGTACTATAATGTCCGCAAAGGCAAAAGTCAAGGCCTGCGCGCGTGTCTCTTCCGTTCGGGCGAAACAAACTTCCAAACGGGATACGGACGCGCCCGCAGACCCTAAAAAGAAAGGCGGAACAACGATGAGCGAAGTGCATTTACCGCACCGGCACAGCGACGAGGGCACGATGCGGGAGCTGCAGGAATCGGTGGAGACGATCGGCAGCTTCCAGACCGTGGCGGATGTGTTCAAGCAGCTCTCCGACAGCAGCCGCGTGCGCATTTTCTGGTTGCTGTGCCACTGCGAGGAGTGCGTGATCGACCTCTCCGCGCTCGTGGGCATGAGCTCGCCCGCGGTGTCGCACCATTTGCGTCAGCTGCGCGAGAGCGGGCTTCTCGTTTCGCGCCGCGTGGGGAAAGAGGTCTACTACCGTGCCGCGGAAAACGAGCAGGCGCAGCTGCTGCACCGCATGATCGAGCGCACGATGGAAATTTCGTGTCCCGAGGAGGAGAGCAAGGCCGCCGCCAGCGCGCCGCACCTGCCCCCGCTCGACGCCGAGGTGTACGAGGGCGGCGGCACGGCTGAGCAGATCGAGACCATCCGCGCCGTGCACGACTATCTGACGCAGCATCTTTCAAGCCGCGTGACGATCGACGAGCTGTCGCGCATGTTTTTGATGAACCCCTCGACGATGAAGGCGCTCTTCAAGTCCGTCTACGGCAGCTCGCTCGCCTCGCACATCCGCGAGCACCGCATGCAGCACGCGGCAAAGCTGCTGCTTGAGGGCGACGAGAACGTCGCGCAGGTCGCGCGCGCCGTCGGCTACGAGAGCCAGAGCAAATTTTCGACTGAATTCCACAAGGCCTTCGGCGTCCTGCCGACGGAGTACCGGAGATCGCAGAAAAAGTGAATTAGAGGAGGCCAAACGTCTCCTCTTCCCACGGCGTTTCGCGGAAGCCGACGCGCCAGTCGACGTGGTCGACTATCGCAAAGTGCAGCGACGAGCACGCGGTGTGGAGCTTCCCCTGCGCCGCCTCGCCCACGGCGATGGCGACCGGCCCGTCCGCGCCGCCGATGATGCCGACGCAGAAGCCGTTCTGCGCCTCGGGCGCAAAGGAAGCGGTCTCGCGTTTGACCGGACGCGGGCGGTCGCCTTCGGCGCAGTCCTCGACAAAGATCGAGTTTTCCGGCGGCTCGGGCGTGAGCGTGTAGCTGATGGTTGTGAAATGCGTCGGGTAGTCGAACCGCGGGTCGAGGGTCATCCGCTCGCGCGGCAGTTCCTGCGGCTCGACCTCCTGCACTGTGAGAAGATACTCCGTGCCGCGGTGGGAAAAGGCAAATGTGTCGCCCACCTTGTCCGCGCGGAAGCGCGGGCCGGGGACTCGCACCTCGTCCGCCGTCATCGTGACGGAGAGCGACTTGAGCTTCGGCGCGCGCTTCGTGACGAACGGGAACGCCGCGCGGCGGATGCTCCAGCCATACGCGCGGTCAAGGCCGTAGTGCGCCATGGCGGGTTCCGCGTCGACGCAGAACCCGGGCTGCTCCGGCAGGAAAATGACGCCGCAGCCGTGGGTCGTGCGGAGCTTTGCGCCGTTCAGGGTGAGGCTTGGGGAAAAAGCAAGGCTGAGCGGGTGCTCGCGTTCCATCTGCTCGCGCTCGTCGCGCGTGAAGTCGACGGACTCGCCGCTTTCGGAATATAACCCCCACTTTTTTATAAAGCCGCGCAGCGCGGAGGCCTCCGCGCGCATACAAAAATCAACGACGATGCCCTTGGCACAGACGTAAACGGACGGCACGAACCAGTCGCGCCCCGCCCACGAAAACCACTTTTGTACAGGTACTTCCCTGCCCGCGCGCTCGAG
>CALAAN010000061.1 GCA_937884915.1 uncultured Oscillibacter sp. | reverse complement strand
ATCCGCGGGGTGGTTTGACGCTTACTTATTTACTGTTTGTCCGAGATCTGACTCTCGTCGCTCTGGCCGTGCATCTCGGCGATGACGGCGAGACTTTCTTTGCTCGCGCCGCCGGGTTCAGCTTGCGGCACCGCGAGGAAGAAGCCCTGCAAAAGGTCGACGCCGAGCGAAAGCACGGTGCGCACCTCGTCCGCGGTCTCAAGACCCTCGGCCACGACCTTCATGCCGCGCTGGTGCGCGTAGGACACGGTGTTCGACACGATCTGGCGCTTGTTGGCATCGGTGTCAATGCCGCGGATGATGGAGAGGTCGATCTTGATGTAGTTGGGTGAGAGCTCGAGAAGACTGCGCTCGTTGCTGTAGCCGCTGCCGTAGTCGTCGAGCGCGAATGCGCCGGAGCTGCCGGGGATGCTCTGCTTGATGCGCAGCGCCTTGGGGTCAAGCCCCTCTTCCTCCGTGATCTCGATGACGATGCGCGGCAGGATCGAGGCATAGCGCGCGGAGTATTCCGCAAGTTCGTCGGGATTCAGGTACTGGCTTGCAATCGAGTTGACGAACAGCAGCGCGCCGGGCGCGACCATTCCGGCGCTTTCAAGCGCCTGATACGCTTCCGCCGAGCGGAAAAATGTGATGCGCTCGACCTCGTGCAGGCAGTTTTCCTCGCGCGCGAGCCGCAGCACGTCGGTCGGGGAATGCAGCGTGGGAAGATCCACGCGCATGAGCGCTTCATAGGCGAAGACGCTGCCGTCTTTCGCATTGATGATGGGCTGGAAATGGTAGGAGATAAGCTCTTCGTTGATGAGGCGGTGGAACTCCTCACGGCAGCGGCTTTCCTGTCGGTCGGCGCGGTAGACCTCGGGGTCGAATTCCAGCAGCTCGCCCTTGCGCGAGTGCTTGACCTGATACATGGCAAAGTCCGCGTATTTTCGCAGCGTGATAAGATTGGTACTGCTCTCGGGATACCACGCAACACCGCCAGAGACGCTCACGCGCAGCTCGCGTCCGCTGGGAAGCTGGACGACAGACTGCTCGAGGGTGGCTTTCAGCGCACGGATGTCTGTACGCAGCGTATCCTGATCGTCGTAGCCGTAGAAGAGCACGTTAAACTCATCGCCGCTGATGCGCGCGCAGACGGTGCGCGCTGGAGCATTCCTGGCAAAGCATTCGCCTGTGCGGCGGATGTATTCGTCGCCCCAGTCGTGGCCAAACGTGTCGTTCGTCTGCTTGAGGTTGTCGAGGTCGAACATCAGAAGCGCCGCATGGCCGAGCTTATCGGGCGAATGGAAAAGCTCGGTGCAGATGCGGTGGAACGCGCGGCGGTTGTAGAGGCCTGTGAGCGTGTCGTAGTCGCGCTCGTGCTCGATGCGCCGCTTTTCAAGCGCGGTGGTGGTGACATCTTCGGCAAGGCCGACCTGCGCGCCGTCCTCGTGCGTCGTCTCGATGCGAAGGTAGCGCTCTTTGCCATCCGGCAGGCGGATGTGGTAGAGCATCGCGCCGTCGGGCGCGGGGGTGTGAGGACACGAGCGCTCAAAGCGCTGCAAAAGGCCGCGGAAATCGTGTGCCGTCAGGTCGCTCGCGTCGACGCCGGACATGCCGAGAAGGTCGAAGAAATTGTCGGTGACATAGAAGCTGTCCGGCTGGGAGCGCAGCTCGTAGCCGCCGAGCTCCACACTCGCCATGTCCATGATGCGCAGGAATTTGGTCGAGGAGTCGACCACCTCGCGTCCGAGCTGCGTGAGCGCGGCGGAGAACTGGTCGAGCTCGATGATGCCGGTCGGGGAGAGCGTGGGAATGGCGCTGCGGCTTTCGCGCGCGTGCGCGACCTCGTCGGAAAGGTGCGAGATCGGGCGCGAGAGCTTGCGCGCCAGCACAAGGCTGCTGAAAAGACCGGCGATGAGCACGACGAGCACCGCAATGATCAAAAGCCGCACCACATAAGCGGAAAAGGCGTAGAGCGACGACTCCGGCACCGTGCCGATGAGCAGCATCTGCTCATTGGAGAACGGTGCGTTGCGGTTGTAGAGCGAGAGCGGCACCACCGCGGCGTGGCTGCGGAAGAGGACAGAGCCCATCTCGTACCCGCCGCGCTCCGACGGCTCGAGCAGCAGCGCCTGATCGTAGGCGCTCTGCGGCGCGTTTGCGGCGGCGGAGTAGGAGATGACCTTGACGGCAAGGTCGGTTTTGCCGTCAGCCGTGTTCGGCGTGACGCCGAGAAGATATGTCCCCGAGCTGCCGTTTTGCAGCTCGGTGCCCGGCAGCAGGGTTTGCAGATAGCTTTCGAGAATTTCGACGCCGAGCACGCCGTAGGCCGTGCCGTCGTCTAAAATAAGCGGAATGGTATAGGCGATGGCGGAGTGATCGTCGCCGGAGAGCGTGTAGGGCGAGGATGTCCAGTGGCCGTAATCCGCAGCGTCCAGCTCGCCGTTTCCGTGGTAGGCGGCCTGGAAGACGGGGTAGAGAAGGCCGCTGCTGCCGTTTGCCTCGTAGTTGATCGAGGGCGTCCAGCTCGTGTCGGTCGCAATGTGGAGCGACTGCACGACCTGCACGGGTGCGCGCACGAGCAGAAGATCGGAATTGCGCTGCGAGGGGGAAGAGTCGGGATCAAGGTCGCGCAGGTAAAGGCAGGGCAGCGCCTCGCCCTTTTCGCGCGTGTCGAGATCGTGCGTGTTGAGCACGACAAAAATGCCGGTGACGGGGCGGTGTCGCATCGACGAGATCAGGCTGTCGCCGATCTCAAGCAGCAGGGGAGAAGCGGCGTCGTTGCTGCCATCCAGCGTGTCAAGGCTGATCTCTCCGTCGTCGAGCATGGCCTGCGCCGTGGCGTTGATCTTGCCGGAGAGCGACGAGAGGTCCTGCGCCTCAAGCATCTGGCTTTGCAGATAGTTCTGGCGGTTATCCGTCTGCATCTGCAAAATGTCGACGGCGTTCTGTTCAAGACTCGTGTTGATATGGCAGAGATAGAGGATGCCGACGAGCAGCGCGATCTCGATGAACAAAATCCAGAGCATGGAGCGCAGGATCGTATTGAAGATGGTGACATGCGGCGCGTGATCGGATGGTTTGCGAAAAATCATAAAACCGCCTCTTTTTCCTTGGCGTTACGCAATGACTCAGCCCTCAAAGGCCTCAAGCGACGTGAGCGTATCCTGATACCATGCTTCAAAGCACTCGTCGGAAAGGAACTGCGCCGAGGCATCTTCAAAGCTCTGCCCCTGTGCCATCGCCTCTTCGACCGCGGCGCGGTCGGTACTTGCCTTGTCACTCATGGAATACTCAAGGATTGCGCGGGCATCCGTGCCGCCGGAAAAGGCCCGCGGCGTGTAGAGCCGGTTTTCATTCACTGTGTTGACCGCGGCGGAGAGGACCTCGTCCATTTCATCGCTGAGGGCAAGGCCGCTCGCACGGATCGCGTCGATGGAGTTGCCCTCGTGCGTGACGGGGAGATAGCCGGAATCAACAGAGAACGTGATATTGTTCTCAGGCGAGGTGAACCACTTGAGGAACACAAGGCTTGCCTGGATCTCAGCGTCGCTCGCTTTCGTCACGACCATGCCCGCGCCCTGCTGCACGGCGTAATCCTCGCCGTTTGCAAACTTCGGGCTCTCGAGCGCCTTGCGAGTGATGTCGTGGCTGTCCATATCGTCGGCGATGACCTGCGTGGGGAAGAACGTCGCGCTCGAGGACGAGCCGACGTAGGCGATGATGTTGCCGGTCTTCACGTCGTCGCTGCGGAAGCGGCCGCTTGCAGAGAAGTAGCCCTTGATGAAGGGCACATAGTAGTTGTCCCAGAGCGTGCGAACGGCGTCGTGGTCAAAATTCAGCGTCATGCTGCCGTCCTGCGCGTCGAAGATCGTGCAGCCGAGCTGCTTGGCGTCGATGAGCATGTAGTTTTCGCCATTGCGTCGCGGCCAAAGAACGCGCGGCCGTCGTTCGGAATATCGGGCGTCTGCGCGTCGGTCCACTCATAATAGCGCTCGGCGACGGAGACGAGGCCCTCGATCGTGGCGAGGTCAGCGTAGGTCGCGCCGGTGGCGGCGGCAAACGGCTCCCAGTCCGTTTCATTGAGGAACAGCAGCTCCGTCGACTTGGCGACGGGGAAGATCTTGATGCTGCCCGAGCCGGAGAAGTCGCCTTCGCTCAGGTAGTCCTCAATAAAGGCAGCGCGGTCGGTTTCGCTCAAATATTCGCTCAGGTCCGCGATCTGGCCCATCTCATCGAGCGTGTAGGCCGTGTCGGCGTAGGCGGAGAAGATGTTGGGCATCGCCTCGGCGCCGACCTTGCCCTCCGCCGAGGCGAGTACGTTTGTCTCAAGATCGGTCACGCTGCCCTGACTGGAGCTTTCGACCGTGATGCCCTGCTCTTTGCCAACGCTTGCGTTGAACTCGTCGACAAGCGCGTTGAACGCTTCCAGCTGCTCGCCGTTATAGTACGTCCAGATCGTGATATTGACGGGGTTCGACGGGGAAAATCCGGGGTCGGCCTTGCTGCCGCAGCCTGCGAGCAGCGTCATCGCCGCCGCTGCGGCGAGCATGCGGGGGAGAAATTTGTTGTGAGCCATGATGCTTCCTTCCTATTTTGCGCGCCGACCTGAAATTAGGCGGCGCGATCGGTCAATGCCTGCCGCCCTCGGGCCTGAACTGCCCGAGCGCGCAGGAATGCGCGCCGTCGCCTGGCAGCCAGACTGTGCGCACGGTGAGGGAGTAGGGCTTCTCCTCGCCGTCGATGTGCAGCATGACGGGCATGGTGACGTCTGGCTGGATGGACGTGGTCTGCTGCACTCGCTTGACGAGCGCGTCGTGGGTCTCGTGGTCGAGGAGGCTGACAGTATCGCCCTCGTTTAAGTAGAGCGTCTGCTGGCGGTGCGCCTCGTCGGCGTTCCAGTTCGTGTAGGTGACTTTGTTCATCCAGCGGTCGTAGACGAATTGAATGCCGCCGCTCTGCTCGGCGAAAAATGCGGCGTTTGCGCGCGCAAGCGGCAGCAGCTGCAGTTCGCGATTGTCGGTCGGCAGCGAGTGATGCTCGAGCATCTCGGTCGAAAGGCGGTGGGATTCGAGCCGGTAGTCGAATTCACTCGGCTCGTGCTGCAAGTTTTCGTGCAGCGTGTCGCCGATGGCGGAGAAGCATTCGAGCAGCAGCGGATTGAACGCGCCGCACTCGCCGTTTAAGATCATCTGCATGGCTGTTTCGTGCGAAAAGGCCTTTTTGTAGCAGCGATCGCTCGTGAGCGCGTCGTAGACGTCCGCGAGCGCGACAACCTGCGCCGAGATGGGGATCTCGTCGCCCTTGAGCCCGTCGGGATAGCCGCGGCCGTCCCAGCGCTCGTGGTGCCAGCGGCAGATCTCGTGCGCCGTGCGCATGAGCGGGTCGTCGTGCGAGACAGGCATGTCCTTCAAAAGCCTATCGCCCGCGGTGGTGTGGGTCTTCATGATCTCGAACTCTTCGTGCGTGAGTTTGCCGGGCTTGTTGAGAATTTCGGCAGGAATACTGATCTTGCCGATGTCGTGCAGGGCAGAGAGCGTGCTGTTCATCGAGATATCCGCCTGCGAGAGCGGGTAGCGGTCCGTTGCAGCCGCGAGCTGGCGCAGCAGAATGTCCGTGATGGCGCGCACGTGGAGAATGTGCGTGCCGGATTCGAAGTTGCGCGACTCGACGACGTGACTCAGAATGTTGATGATGGCGCTGTTCGTTTTCTCGCGCTCGTAGACCTGCTCTTCGGCGAGGTGGACGAGGTGCTTCTGGCGCGCGTAGAGCGTGAGCGCATTGCTCACGCGCCGCTGCGTGACCGTCAGGTTGAACGGGCGGCGGATGTAGTCCGTCACGCCGAGGTCGTAGGCCTTCTGGATGAACGACTCGTCCTCCTCGGACGAGATGATGACGGGGATCTCCTGCAGCCAGTTGCGCTGCTTCATCACCTCGAGCACACCGAAGCCGTCGAGGCGGGGCATGTTGATGTCGAGCAGCAGGTCGATGTCAAACTTGGAGTGCAGATGCTCGAGCGCCTGCATGCCGTCATCGGCATAGAGGTATTCGTAGCGGTCGCCGAGGATTTCGGAAAGAATCTGCCGGTTCATTTTCGAATCGTCTGCAATCAGGATTTTGGCTTCGACCGTAGTGTAGACCTCATACGCATTTTAGGGCGCGCTCTTTCGTGAAAATGCTGACGCGGAGTGGGCGGACAAGAAAACAGGCACCGGAAAAAGCCAGTGCCAAACAAAAACTGTTTATGCTCGTTTTTAAGAAACATTTGATACTCAATGTAAAGCTAACACAGAACAACCCAACATTCAAGGAGAATTTTTCGCTTTTTTCTGCCGTTTTGCCGGAAATGACGGGAAAAAGAGAAAAAATAACGAAACGTTTTCGCGTAAAGATGAAGGAAGCGACAGCGGATGGTAAAAAATGCACGATAAATTTGAAGCGAAAAGGAACGCGAATTGTAAAATATGTGAGAAATAGGGAAAAATACTGATCAATATTGACAATATTTAGAAAGAGATTTATAGTAATGGGACATTTTTACTTAACGAATTTTTAACATACGTCAGCAGTGAGCAGACGGAGGTGGATAAATATGGCATACATGCGCTTGGGCGACTTACTGGTCTCGTCCGGCGTGATCACGGAGCAGCAGCTTGAAAAGGCGCTCACCATGCAGAAGGAGATGAAAGAGCGTCCGGGCGACGTGCTCATCCGCGCAGGCTTCATCATAGAGCAGCAGCTCATCGAGGCGCTGGAGATGCAGCTCGGCGTTGAGTTCATCGACCTGACAGCGGTGTCCATCCCCGTGGAGCTTGCGAGCTACGTGCCGAAAAACATCGCCAAGAAGTTCTGCGTCGTGCCGGTCAAGCTCGTCAAGGACACGCTGTACCTCGCGATGAGCGACCCGCTCGACTTCGTCGCGCAGGAGGAGGTCAAGGTCGCCTCGCGCAAGCGCGTGATCCCGATGATCGCGACCCGCCGCGCGACCGAGCACGCCATCAGCCTGCTCTACGGCAGCGAGGGCACGGCCCGCGTCATCGAAGAGATGAAGCGCGAGGCCGGTTCGTCCGCGCCCGACATTGTGCCCGTGCAGCTGTCGCAGGAATCGATAAATTCCGGCGACAGCGCCCCGACGATCCGCTTTGTCAACAGCTTAATTGAGCGCGCGTTTTCCGAGCGTGCGAGCGATATCCACTTGGAGCCGCAGGACGGCGAGATGGTCGTGCGCATGCGTATCGACGGTCTGCTTCGCCGCGTGCTCACGGTGCCGTCCGAATTGCAGAGCACCGTCATCTCGCGCCTCAAGATCATGGGTGGCATGAACATTGCCGAGCATAAAATTCCGCAGGACGGCCAGGCGCTCGTGCAGATCAAGGGCCACGCGCTCGACCTTCGTATCTCGTCGATGCCGACGGTGTATGGCGAAAAGATCGTGCTGCGCCTTCTCGACAAATCCGCGCAGGGCATGAGCAAGGAGGCCATCGGTCTCGAAGGCGAGGACTTAGAGCGCTACCACGCGCTGCTCAAGAATACGAGCGGCGTCATTCTGCTCGTCGGCCCAACGGGCAGCGGTAAATCGACCACGATGTGCGCGATGCTGCAGGACCTCGCGCGCGAGGAAATCAACATCGTCACGCTCGAGGACCCTGTCGAATATCACATCCCGGGCGTGAACCAGTGCCAGATCAACGAAAAGACCGGCATGACGTTTGCAAACGGCCTGCGCGCAATTTTGCGTCAGGACCCCGATATCATTTCCGTCGGCGAGATTCGCGACGGCGAGACCGCGAGCATCGCGATGCGCTCGGCCATCACGGGCCATTTAGTGCTCTCGACCCTGCATACGAACGACGCGCCCTCGGCGGTGTTCCGCCTGCGCGATATCGGCGTGGAGCCGTGGCTCATCGCAAGCGCGCTGCGCGGCGTCATCTCGCAGCGACTGGTGCGCAAGATCTGCCCGCACTGCAAAAAGGCCTACAAGGCGAGCGAGGAAGAACTGGAGCTGCTCGGTATGCCGCTCGATGCGGACGTGATGTTCTACAAGGGCGAGGGCTGCCCCGAGTGCCGCCACACCGGCTATTCCGGCCGCCGCGCGGCCTTTGAGATGTTGATGGTCAGCGGCAAGATCCGCCGCCTCATCAGCGAGGACGCGAATATCGACGATTTGACGGCGGAGGCGCGCAAGGAGGGCTTTACCACCATGCGCGAGAGCTGCCGCGATCTGGTTCTCCGCGGCATCACAACGGCGGAGGAAGCCGCCCGCACGATCAACACGACCGTTGTGGAATAATTTCCCAATCAAAAAGCAAAAGGCAGGTGAGAGAACGTGACGACATACCGCTACAAGGGCCAGACGCCGGACGGCGTGAAGGCCTCAGGCGTCATCCGCGCCTACGACGAGTTCGAGGCCGCGAGCAAGCTGCGCGACACCTGCGCGTTCATCACCAAGCTCGAGGCGGTGGAGGAAAAGAAGAGCGTTCTCTCCTCTCCTGTCCGCACGAAGATCCGGGATAAGGAGCTCGCGCTGATCTGCTCGCAGTTTTCTATCATTCTGGCCACCGGTCTTCCCGTGATGCGCTGCGTGGAGATGGTCGCCTCGCAGAGCCGCAGCAAGCACACGCGGCGGATGCTCGAAAAGGTGGCCGAGGACATCGGCGCAGGCTATTCGATGGCGCAGAGCTTTGAAAACAACATGCCGGGCCTTCCCAAGACCTTTATCGAGACCGTGCGCGCGGGCGAGCAGTCGGGCGCGCTCGAGGAGTGCTTCAAGCGTCTGCGCAAATATTATGACAAAAGCGCCAAGACCAGAGCCAAGGTCATCAACACGATGACTTATCCGACCATGGTCATCATTGTTGCGATCATTGTAGTGGTCATTATCATGGTGAAGGCTGTACCGGCATTCAGCGACGTCTTCGCCGAAATGGGGACGGAGATGCCGGGCATCACCAAGGGCTTGATCGCCGTGAGCAATTTCTTTGTCAAATGGTGGTGGCTGCTTCTTTTGATCCTTGCGGCCATCGTCATCGGCATCATCTTTTCCCGACGGACGGAGCGCGGGCGCATCGCGCTCTCATCCTATATGCTCAAGCATGCGCCGCTGCGGCGGCTGCATTCGATGAGCGCGGCGGGGCAGGTCGCCTCCACGATGGCGACGATGCTGGCGGCGGGACTTCCCGTGCCGAAGGCGCTCGACGTCGTGAGTCAGGTCATCGGCAATTACGTCTTCTCTGTCGGCGTGCGCTCTGTCAAGCAGAGCGTGGAGCGCGGCAAGCCGATCGCCGAGAGCATGGAGGAGTACGAGTACTTCCCCAAAATGCTGACGGAAATGGTCGGCGTGGGCGAGCGTTCGGGCTCGCTCGAGCAGACGCTTGACGTCATCGGCGCGTACTTTGACAACGAGGTCGAGGTGCTCACCAACCGCCTGCTCGCTGTCATGGAGCCGGTCATCACCATCGTGTTGGCTGTGATCGCTGTGCTGCTTTTGCTGGCGGTGTACCTGCCGATGTTCAGCATGTACGGCGGCATCGTTTAAACCGTCATCCCTCCGCGCAGCCACCCAGCGCGGTGCGATAGATCAAAAAGAAGAAATAAGTGAAAAGGAGATCTTTGTTATGATGAAGAAAATGAAGAACAAAAGGGCTTCACCCTGATGGAAATGCTGATCGTCATCGCGATCCCGACCTTCAACAACGCCCTCGCCAAGT